>CAYZDQ010000196.1:0-5154 GCA_964476955.1 uncultured Anaerolineaceae bacterium | reverse complement strand
GGCTCCGCCCCACCCACGCTGGCCGTCACCACTCCCACCGTGCCTGCCCCGCCCGACCTCATCGACTCGCCGGTCAAGCACGGCGACTCGCTCAAGCAGCTCTCGCCCATGCGCAAGGCCATCGCGCGCCACATGGAGCGATTCCTCGACGTGCCCGCCGCTTACATCACCATCGAGGTCGACATGACCCCGGTCGTTCAGGCGCGTGCCGCGGTCAACGCCGACTACAAGTCGCGCGAAGGCATGTCCATGAGCTACGTGGCCTACATGACCAAGGCCTGTGTCGAGGCCCTGCGCAAGTTCCCAGACTTCAACGCCCACTGGACCGAAGAGGGTCACTGGCGTCGCAAGGCTATCAACGTCGGCATCGCCGTGGCCGTGGACGACGGCCTCGTGGTGCCGGTCATCAAGAACGCCGAGAACCTCAGCCTCCACGGGCTCAACGCCGCCATCAACGACCTGGCCAAGCGGGCACGCGACAGGAAGCTCACGCCCGAGGACCTCGAGGGCGGCACCTTCACCGTCGACAACACCGGCTGGACCGGCTCGATCCTCACGCTCCCGATCATCAACGTGCCCGAGGTGGCCATCATCACGATGGAGAAGATCGTGAAGCGCCCCGTGGTCCTGCAGGACCAGGGTGATGCCATCGCGGTGCGCTCGATGATGAACATGTGCATCGCCATCGATCACCGTGCCGTCGACGGCGCCCAGGCCGGCGCCTTCCTCGGCGAGGTCCAGGGCTGGCTCGAGTCGGTCGACGCCGACACCCCCATCTGGTAGCCACGTGGCCAGAGAGCTCCCCATCCTCGATGCCGCCGCTGCCGCAGGTGGTGGCTGCCATAGCCACGGCTCGCCCGAGATCGGCCAGCCGCTGACGATCGCCATGGGCGGTTCGGTCGATGCCACCGCCGCGCGCACGGGCCCGGACCGGAAGCGTCATCCCGACTGGATCAAGGCGAAGCTCCCGACCGGCGCGAACTACACCGAGCTCAAGAGCCTCGTCAAGGGCCAGACGCTCAACACCGTCTGTGAAGAGGCCATGTGCCCGAACATCGGCGAGTGCTGGGAGCAGCGCACCGCCACCGTCATGATCCTCGGTGACACCTGCACTCGTGCTTGCGGCTTCTGTGCGGTCAAGACCGGCCGCCCGGACTGGAACGACGACGACGAGCCGCGCCGCGTGGCCGAGGCTGTGGCCGCCATGGGCCTCGAGCATGTCGTGGTCACCAGCGTCTGCCGCGACGACCTCGATGACGGTGGTGCGCACATCTTCGCCGAGACCATCCGCGAGATGCGTCGGGCCAGCCCCGCCATGGGTGTGGAAGTGCTCATCCCCGACTACCTCGACGCCGACCTGCGCACGGTCATGGTGGCCGCGCCGGACATCCTCAACCACAACGTCGAGACCGTGGAGCGACTGCAGAAGCCGGTGCGCAAGCGAGCCACGTACGACCGTTCCCTGCAGGTGCTCGCGGACGCCAAGGCCATGGCCATCGAGATCGCCGGCCGGCCCGGGACCGTGCACACCAAGTCGAGCATCATGGTCGGCCTGGGCGAGACCCGCGAGGAGCTGAGCCAGACGTTCCGCGACCTGCGCGCGGTCGATTGCGACATCCTCACTCTGGGCCAGTACCTGCGGCCCTCGATGAAGCACCTGCCCCTCGAGCGCTATGTCCACCCCGACGAGTTCGAGGCCATGAAGGAGGAAGGGCTGGCGCTTGGCTTCAAGCACGTCGAGTCGGGCCCACTGGTGCGCTCCAGCTACCACGCTCGTGATCAGGTGCCCGAGGAAGCCAGGCGCGAGCGGACCGCGCGAGCCGCGGCCCTCGCTGCCAACGGCCTGGCCACCGCCTCCTAGTCCCCGCCGGAGATCCCGATGCACGAGACCGCCGAGGACCTGGCACGGCTGCAGGCCACGCTCGATCGCAGCTATGAGGCGGCCGGCTTGCACCTGCGCGAGGTCATCACACCCGAACGACGCCTGACCGCCGAGCAGCTCACCGAGCGTCTCGAGGGCATGTGCCTGCTGGTGCTGGCCACGGTCACGGCGGATGGCCGTCCCATCAACGGCCCCGTCGACGGCTTCTTCTATCGCGGCGAGTGGTACTTCGGCTCGAGCGATACGTCGCTGCGGTTCCGGCACATCCGCCGCCGATCCCAGGTGAGCGCGACATACATGCCGGCCGAGGAACTGAGCGTGACGACCCACGGCCACGCGCATGAGATCGACGTCAAGTCGCATGACGGTGGGGCGTTCCGTCAGATGCTGTTCGACTACTACTCGACCCGGTTCGGCGACTCCGCCTCGGCCATCTTCGACGGGCCCGGGGTGGCCTACGCTCGCATCGAGGCTGAGCGCACCTTCACCTTCTACCTCGACCCGGCCGAGACGGCCCAGGCCTGATCGCGGCTAGGCGTCCTCCGAGCGGAGGCGCGCCAGCACCTCCGGAGTCACACCTCCACCCTCCTGGCGGATGGCCAGGGCCACGGCCCCGGCTTCCCCGGTGGCCGCATCCACGATCGACACTTCGGGCCAACGTGCCAGGAGCTGCGTCCGTACACGCTCGCTGATGGGTCGGGCCTGCACGAGCACCGAACCGCCGAGCACAGCCACCTCAGGAACCTCGTCCCCGGCCGCAGCCTCGGCCGTGCCAGCGAGGTGGCTGCCTGCGGCTTCGACCAGGCCCAGCGCGACAGCATCCCCGGACTCGGCGACCGCGACCACTTGTGGAGCCAGCTGGCCCAGCCGTGCCGGAGCTCCGCTGTAGACCACGTCGGTGATGCGGGTGGCGACGTCGACGCCGGCGTCGCTGGGCACGTCGAGCGCAGTCGTGACCACCCGGGTCAGCCTCGTATCCGGGCCGCGGCCATCCAGCGCCAGCAGAGCCGCCCGGACCGCCTCGATCCCGAGCCAGACGGCCGAACCCTCGTCGCCCACGAGCCAACCACGACCACCGGCTCGTCGCACCAACTCGCCCTCATCGATGAGCGCGGCGATGGCGCCTGTGCCGGCCGCGAGGACCAGGCCACGGGGGAGGGTAGTACCGGCGGCGTAGGCGGCCGCCACGTCGATGACGATGCGCGGCGAGCCCGGCAGTCCGAGGGCGCGCCAGCCTTCGACTACCTCGGCCGCGCGCTCGGGTACGCTCGAGATCCCGCCGGCCACAGCGATGCAGCCGCCGACCACCTCAGCCGGGTCGTGGCCGGCCAGGGCCGCGTCGATCGCGGCGGTGATGGAGCCCGCTGCCGAGCCGCCGCTGCTCCAGGCGTTGGCACCGTCGGCCAGGCCGCGCCCAGCCACTTCGCCGGTCGCAGTCGCGAGCAACGCACGCGTGCGAGTCCCGCCCGCATCGACACCCATGAAATATGTTGACATCAGATAGGCCTTGCCTGTAAGTTTCTTTCGTCGATGCCTGATCGTAGCAGTGGGACCCACTTCGGGACCCGGAACGTACGCGCCGCCGATGCACCGCGCCAAGGGGGGAGCCGGTGATGACGACACCCCATGCCCCTGAGCATATCGAGCCTGGCGCCAATCCCATGGTCGCGATCCGCAACGTGCTCCCGTCGCTGCCTCCGGCCGAGCGCCGTGTGGCCGAGGGCATCCTCGCGGGACCAGGCGACATCGTGCACCTGAGCATCGGCGATCTGGCCACCCGCGCCTCCACCTCCGAGGCCACCGTCGTGCGTCTATGCCAGCGCGCCGGCTTTGCGGGCTACCCCGAGCTGCGCCTGGCGTTGGCCACGCAGGTGGGTCGAGCCGCCGCCCAGCAGACGCCTTCCCGCATCGTGGGCACGGACATCGCGGCCGACGATCCGCTCCTTGACATCGTGGCCAAGGTCGGCGCCGCGGACGCCGAGGCCATCACGGACACGGTCGAGCAACTCGACATCAACATCCTGGGTCGGGTGGTGGAGGCCGTGGCCACGGCTCGCCGGGTCGAGATCTACGGCATCGGCGCCTCTGGCCTGGTGGCCATGGACCTGGAACAGAAGCTGCGCCGCATCGGTCTGCCCGCAGCGGCCTCGGTCGACGGACACCTGGCGCTGACCTCGGCGGCGGTGCTGACCGACGACGACATCGTCTTCGGCATCAGCCATAGCGGCGAGACGCTGGATGTGCTCGACCCAGTAGCTGAGGCCAAGGCACGCGGCTGCACCACCATCGCCATCACCAACTACGCTCGCTCGTCGCTCGCCCGCGCCGCCGACCTCGTGCTGACCACGGCCGCAGGCGAGTCACTCCTGCGAGCCGGTGCCATGGCCAGCCGATCGGCACAGCTCACGGTCGTCGACTGCGTGTATCTCGCGGTCGCACAGCGCGACTACGAAGGCACGGTCACTGCCGTCGACCGCACGTCGAAGGCCCTGCGCAGCCGTCGCAGCGGACAGGCCGGCCGATGACCGAAGCCAGGAGCAGCGTCCGCGTGGATGCGCCGACCGAGAGTCGCAACCAGCGCACGCTGGCGATAGACACCCTGCCTACGCTGGAAGTACTCCAGCTGCTCAACGACGAGGACGCGCTCGTGGCCCCGGCGGTGCGCGAGGCTCTGCCGCAGCTGGCACCCGCCGTGGACGCCGCCGTGGAGCGCTACGAGGCCGGCGGCACGATCCACTATTTCGGCGCGGGCACGTCCGGCCGCATCTCCACCCTCGATGCGGCGGAGCTGCCGCCCACCTTCTCCGCCGACCCCGCCCGCACGGTCGCGCACCACGCCGGTGGCGCGTTCGCCATCAGCCAGGCAGTGGAAAACATCGAGGACGAGCCGGACGTGGGCCGACAGGCGGCAGACGACGTGACCGGCGGCGATGTGGCCGTGGGTGTAGCCGCCAGTGGCCGGACCCCGTTCGTGGTGGGTGCCCTGCAGGCCGCACAGGAGGCGGGCGCCTTCACCGTCTTCGTCAGCTCCGCTCCCCAGGGTCCGGCCACCGACTTCGTCGATACCGGCCCAGAAGCCATCGCCGGTTCCACGCGTCTCAAGGCCGGTACGGCCCAGAAGCTCGTGCTCAACGGCTTCTCGACCGCGCTGATGATCAGGCTGGGCAAGACCTACTCCAACCTGATGGTCGACGTCACGCGCCACAACGCCAAGCTGCGCGGCCGCGTGCAGGTCATCGTCGAGGAGGCCACCGGTGCGTCAGAGGCAGAGT
>CAYZDQ010000195.1:3547-5194 GCA_964476955.1 uncultured Anaerolineaceae bacterium | reverse complement strand
GTCAGGGGTGCCGTCGAAGGCATAGCCGCAGGAGCCGGGGTTGACCAGCAGCTTGCGGCCCAGCTCGCGGACGTCGGCTACGTGCGTATGGCCGCAGGCGATGACGCGCGCATCCGTGCGTGTGACGCGCTGGACCGTCACCGCCGCATCGAGGTCGGCCGGCAGACCCTGGGTCTGGCTCCCGGGTGACGCGTGCGTACCCAGCACGAGCTCGTCGCCGAAGGCCACGCGGCGCTCCGCCGGCAGGCGGCGCAGGTACTCGATCTGTTCATCGCGCAGCTGCTCACGGGCCCACTCGGCAGCTGCTCGTTGTGCGTCCGGGACCTCGTCCAACCAGGGGAAGGCTGCGGCATAGTCGCCGTCGGCCACGGCGATGTCGGTGTTGCCGGCGATGACGTAGGCACCAGCCGCGTCGAGGGCCATGACCGCGTCGAGGGCCTCAGCCGGGCGAGGGCCGTTCTGGACTAGGTCCCCCAGCACGAGGATGTGATCGGGCGTTGCCTTCTCGATCTCGGCGAGGGCTGATTCGAGTGCGGCCATGTTGCCGTGGATATCGGAGACGAGTGCGAGTCGCAGTGTCATCGAAGGACCCCTTCCGGCGCGATGATGGCGGAGATGTCGGTCTCACAGGAGACCTCACCGTCGACCGAGGCCACGCCGTGGGCCTTGGCCATGCGCCGGCCCAGCTTGGTGATGGTGATCTCGAGGGTGAGCCTGTCGCCCGGCTGGACCACGCGCCGGAAGCGGCAATCGTCGATGCCGGCGAAGAGGCCGACTTGGCCGGCAAACTGCTCCAGGCGACCGACGTACACGCCCAGCGTCTGGGCCAGCGCCTCCACCTGCAGCACACCGGGCATCACCGGCATCTCCGGGAAGTGGCCCTGGAAGAACCACTCGCTCGCGGTCACGCCCTTCTCGGCACGGATGTAGCCTCGCTCCCGATCCTCCTCCACCACGCGGTCGACGAGCAGGAACGGCCAGCGATGCGGGATGGCCTTCTGGATCTCGGCGGTGGTGAGCAGGACCGTGGGTCGCTGCCCCGCTGCCCCCTCGGCGCTATCGGTCATGGTCAGGCTCCTTGGTCGGGCTCGACGGCGGCCAGGAAGGCAGCCGCGCCCTTGCGGTCGAGCAGGTTGGTATCGAAGCCGCCCGAGAGGAACGTCTCGTCCTCGAGGATGGCCCGATGGAAGGGGATGTTGGTCTCGACGCCTTCGACGAGCAGCTCCCGCAGCGCCACCCTCGAGCGCGCCACGGCGGCCTCGCGGTCGGGGCCCCAGACGATCAGCTTGCCGAGGAGTGAGTCGTAGTACGGCGGCACGTCATAGCCGCTGTAGAGGTGCGTCTCCATGCGGATGCCGGCACCACCCGGCGGCACGTAGTGCTCGACGCGGCCGGCCTGCGGCTGGAAGTCCGACTTGACGTCCTCGGCGTTGATGCGGAACTCGATGGCGTGACCACGCAGACGAACCGCATCCTGGCCGTAGCCCAGCTCCTCCCCCGCGGCCAGGCGGATCTGCTCGGCCACGATGTCGATACCACTGAGCATCTCGGTCACCGGGTGCTCGACCTGGATACGCGCATTGATCTCGATGAAGAAGTAGTTGCCTTCGCCGTCGACGAGGAACTCGAGCGTGCCCACGTTCTGGT
>CAYZDQ010000195.1:0-3518 GCA_964476955.1 uncultured Anaerolineaceae bacterium | reverse complement strand
GCCGCGGCCACCGCTGCCTCGGCAAGCGCCACCCGAGTGGCGTCATCGATGGCCGGGCTGGGCGCCTCCTCCACGATCTTCTGGTGGCGGCGCTGGACGGAGCAGTCCCGCTCGCCGATATGGACGCCATGGCCGTAGTTGTCGATGAGCATCTGGACCTCGACGTGGCGGGTCCGCTCCAGCCATTTCTCGAGATACAGCGATTCGTCGCCGAAGGCCGCGCGCGCCTCCGACCGACAGACGGTCAGCGCCTGCTGCAGCTCACGCGGCGTGCGCACCATGCGCATGCCCTTGCCGCCACCACCCGCGCTGGGCTTGATGAGCAAGGGATAGCCGACTCGCTCAGCCTCTTCGAGCGCGTGAGCGTCGTCGCGCAGCATGCCTTCCGAGCCGGGCACCATGGGCAGGCCCTGGGCTGCCAGCAGCTCGCGTGTGCCGGCCTTGCTGGCGAACTTCTCGAGCACCTCGGAGGAGGGGCCGATGAAGGTGAGGTCGTGGGCCCGGGTCATCTCGGCGAAGGAGTCGTCCTCACTGAGGAAGCCGTAGCCGGGATGGATGGCATCACAGCCGCTGACGAGCGCAGCGCTGATGACCGACGCGGCCGAGAGGTAGGAGCGAGCCGACTCGGCCGGACCGATGCAGATGGACTCATCGGCCATGCGCACGGCGCGCGAGTCGGCGTCAGCCTCGCTGTGGGCCACCACCGCTTCGATGCCCATGGAGCGACAGGCGCGCAGGACGCGCACGGCGATCTCGCCGCGGTTGGCGATGAGGACGCGCTCGACCATCAGACACCCACCTCGCCTTCCCCGTCGAGATCCACCTCGAGCGGGTCGATGTCAGCGAGGACCTGGCCATACTCGACGGCCTGGCCGTCCTCGGCCAGCACGCGGGCGATGAGGCCGTCCGAGGGCGCGGTGACCTCCTGAGCGATGCCCAGCACGTCGATCGTGCCCAAGAGGTCTCCGCTCTGCACGGAGGCGCCGACCGCGAGACCCGGTGCAGGTGTGAAGTAGCCGACCGCGGTCGAGCGTGCGACTGCGCCCGGCGGCGGTGCCGGATCCTCGCCGTCAGACGGCGCGACACCGGCGGCGGAGCGCTTCGATGCGGCCGGATCACGACGCAGGCGCACCCGCCAGCCCGCGCTGCGAACCTCCAGCTCGCCGAGGCGGCTGGCTCGCAGGCGCGCGATCAATGCCGGCAGGACCTCCTCGGTCAGGGCCTCCATGCCATCGGACATCCCTGCGTCCGCGCTGGCCGGGGCCTGCCCGACCTGGTCGTCGCTCACTCGTCAGTCTCCTCGTGGCCGAGGTGGGCATGCCCGTCGACCTCGGTGTCCCGTTCATCATCGATGTCATCGGCCGCGTCCGGTGCGAGGGGTTCGCCCTCGCCCACGCCGACCACGCGCTGTCCGGAGTCGAGCAGCGTGCGCAGCCGATCGACCCAATTCTGGCGCTCCCGACGCTCGCGCACCGGCAGATCCTTGGTGGTGAAGGCACCGTAGTCGCGATAGCGCGCGTAGCGGGAGCGCACCAGGTCGTCGAGGTCATGATGGACCAGCGCCTCAAGCTGCGCCTCGATGGCCTCACCGAGGCGACGGGCGGTCTCCTCGGGGTCCTCGTGTGCACCCTCGCCGGGTTCGCCGATGACGGTGTCGATGACTCCCAGGGCCTGCTGCTCGCGCGCGGTCAGGCGCATGGCCACCGCCGCCTGCTGGGCCATGTCGCTGGTGCGCCAGAGGATGCTGGCACAGCCCTCCGGGCTGATGACCGAGTAGATCGCGTTCTCGAGCGCGAGCACGACGTCGCCCACGGCGATGGCCAGGGCCCCGCCGGAACCGCCTTCGCCGGTGATGACCGTGACTACCGGTGTGCGCAGCGAGGTCATGACCGCGATGTTGCGCGCGATGGCCTCGGCCTGGCCGCGCTCCTCCGAGGGTGCGTCGGGCGCGGCGCCGGGCGTGTCCACGAACGTCACCACAGGCAAGCCCAGCCGCTCGGCCAGCTTCAGTAGGCGACCGGCCTTGCGATAGCCCTCCGGGTGCGGCATGCCGAAGTTGCGACGGATGTTCTCTTCGACCTCACCACCCTTCTGGTGGCCCATGAACACGACGCGGTGATCGCCGATGGTGGCGAGGCCGCCCACGA
The DNA here is from genome assembly GCA_964476955.1 of uncultured Anaerolineaceae bacterium. GTDB lineage: Bacteria > Chloroflexota > Limnocylindria > Limnocylindrales > CSP1-4 > JAFMJV01. Next base: position 1,371 of record CAYZDQ010000195.1, on the reverse strand, counting down.
GCGCAGGATCATCACCGAAGGCGCGGTCGCCGTGCAGCTCGACGACATCGGTGGCCATGCCCCCGATGAGTTCGAGCGTGTGCGGACGCTGCACGTTGCGCGCCATCTGTACGCGAGCCCAGACGGCTTCGCGCAGGGCCTCGTCGTCGATGGCCGGTCGGCTCTCGTCCACGTCGTCCACGGGCGGCATCACGGTCTCAGCCACGCGTCGCCTCCGCGTCCGCGCTGGCGCGATCGTCCTGGTCGCGGCCGTTGTGGTTCAGGGGCAGCGGGCGCGCCGCGAGGTAGCCCAGCATGCGGGTGAGCTCATCGCGCAGCTCGGCTCGCGGCACCACCCGGTCGAGAAACCCGTGCCGGAAGAGGAACTCCGCACGCTGGAAGCCCTCCGGCAGCTCGTCGCCGGTCGTGCCCGCAGCCACGCGGGCGCCGGCGAAGCCGATGAGCGCATTGGGCTCGGCGATGTTGACGTCTCCCAGGGCCGCGAACGAGGCGAACACGCCACCGGTGGTGGGGTCGCTGAGGATGCTGATGTAGGGCACGCCCTCGAGAGCCAGGCGCTCGACCGCGGCGCAGGTCTTGACCAGCTGCATCAGGGCCAGCGTGCCCTCCTGCATGCGGGCCCCGCCGGAGGTGCTGATGGCGATGTAGGGGATGCGCTCGTCCAGCGCGGCCTCGGCGGCACGGGTGATCTTCTCGCCCACCACCGAGCCCATCGACCCACCCATGTAGGCGAAGTCCATGGCGCAGATCGAGACGCGTTGTCCGCCGATCTCACCGATGCCCCAGACGGCGGCGTCGCGGATGCCCGTCTTCTTCTTCTGCTCCGCGACACGATCGGGGTAGGCCTTGAGGTCGACGAACCCCAGCGGGTCGAGCGATTCCAGCCCTGCGTCCCGCTCCTCGAACGTGTCGTGGTCCAGCAGCAGACCCAGCCGCACGTCGACGCGCAGGCGGAAGTGGTGCCCACACTTGGGGCACACGCGCTGGTTGCTCTCGAGCTGCTTGTTGTAGATCATCTCGGCGCAGCCGGGGCACTTGGTCCAGAGGTCGGAGCGAGACGAATCCGGGCGCGGGCGGAAGGGCCACTGGATGGGCACTAGAAGATGCCCCCGGAGCGGGAGCGGCGCCAGACGACCAGCGCGGCACCGGCCAGGGAGACACCGGAGGCGATGGCGCCACCGGCCACCAGACCCAGGCGGCGATGCTCGGCGCCCGTCTCCTCGGTACCGAGACCCTCACCCTGGGGTCCATCGGCGGCCGTGAGGTAGGGCCGGATAGGAGTGGGCTCCGCGGCCACTCCCAGCCCGTCGGCCAGGCGCCGCGCCTCGGCCAGTCGCACGGCCAGGTGCTCCTCGAAGCTGAAGCGCGGAT
>CAYZDQ010000194.1:0-5198 GCA_964476955.1 uncultured Anaerolineaceae bacterium | reverse complement strand
CGTAGTAGGGGTAGACCAGCGTGCCGTGGTCGTGCGGCTCCCACTCGCCACCGACCGCGTCGGCCAGACCCTTGACCATCTCCTCCTGCACGATGCGAGCGAGACGGGCGTTGCGCCCCGCATACGGACGTTCGTCGTAGAAGAGCGTCGACGGTCCGCCCACGGAGGCACTGACCGCGGAGCTGTTGTGGATCGAGATGAAGAGGTCGGCGCGGGCGAGGTTGGCTGCGTCCGGCCGGGCCGCTAGCTCGTCGTCGCCGTCGATGACACGATCACCGGTGCGATCCTCCGCGGGCTCGTTGACATGGCCGTCGCGGGTGCGGGTGAGGATTGCGTTCACACCGGCGCCCTCGAGCATGCGCGCGAGACGGCGACCGATGTCGAGGTTGATGTCGGCTTCGCGGGTGCCGTCGGAGCCCACGGCCCCGTCATAGTCGCCGCCGTGGCCGGGGTCCACGGCCACCGTGATGAAGTCCGGCGCTCGCGGGTACACGGGCCTGTCGGAGACCGTGACCCAGGCCTCGGCCCGCTCGGTGGTGTCCTCCGCAGTGGCCGTGGCCACGATGCGGTAGGGCCCGTGCGGCATCCGCTCGCCGTCCTCGCCACGGCCGAACCACTCCCGCTCCAGCTCGCCGGCGCGGCGTGTGCCTTCGAACAGCTGGCGCACGGTGCGCCCGTCGAAGTCGACCACGCGCAGACGCAGCTGCGCCGGCCGCTCGAGCGAGACGGCCACGCGCACGCTGTCGCCCTCCCCCACCAGGAGCGGCGAACCCTCCGCTCGCAGTCCGACCAGCGGGGCATCGCCCGACTGCGCCGCAGCAGTCGCCGGCAGCAGCAGGAGGACGGCGGTGACGACGAGGGCGACCGGAAGGAACAGCCTGCGCATGTCCACAGCATGCCAGCCCTCGGGGGCTGACAAGTCCCCGATGAGTGCCGATGGCCCTACACGAGCCCTGCCCGTGAGGTTATCTTCCATACACGAGCATCCGGGCTGGAATGAGAGGAGGCTTCGATGACCACCGTCAACGCCGGCGACCGCATCATGGTGGACTCCCAGAAGGTGGACGAGCCGCCGCGCATGGGCACCATCCTCGAGGTCGTTGAACACGAATACGGCACGAGCTATCGCGTGGCCTGGGACGACGGCCATGAGACGACCTTCCGGCCCACCGCGGGAACCGTCCACACGGTCCATCCGCCCGAACCGGAGCAGTAGCGCCCGCGCACCTGTCTCGTACAGCCGTGGCCGATCGGAACGGTCGATCACCGATCCGAGGCGTACGATCGAGCCACGAACACCACGAGGAGGTGCACCCCTGTGAAGCAGCACAAGGTCTCCCTGCTGGGCACTGGGCTCATCGGCGACTTCTACACGATGACGCTCCACGGCCAGCGCAACCTGGACCGCGTCCAGATGGTCTACTCGCGCTCCGCTGAGCGAGGCGAGGCATTCAAGGCTCGCCATGGCATCGTCGAATCGACCACCGACATGGCGGAGGCCATCGAGCACCCCGATACCGACACGGTCATCGTGGCCCTGCCCAACTTCCTGCACGAAGAGGCGGTCGTGGCGGTAGCCAAGGCCGGCAAGAACGTGCTCGTGACCAAGCCGCTCGGACGCAACGCGGGTGAGGCCAAGCGCATGCTCGACGCGGTCGAGAAGGCCGGCGTCTTCCATGGCTACCTCGAGGACCTGGTGTACTCGCCCAAGTCACTCAAGGCCATGAGGTCGGCGCAGGACGGTGCGCTCGGCGACATCACCTGGGTCCGAGCCCGCGAGGCCCATCCGGGTCCGCACTCGGCCTGGTTCTGGGACCACCGCCTCACCGGAGGCGGCGCCATCATCGACCTCGGTTGCCACTGCATCGAGATCGGCCGCGTCTTCGTGGGCAAGGGCAACCGGCCGGTGGAGGTCATGTGCCAGACGGACACGCTGGTGCACCCCATCGATGCCGAGGACAACGCCATCGCGTTGGTGCGCTACGAGTCGGGCGCGGTCGGCCAGTTCGAGGTGAGCTGGACTTTCCGCGGCGGCATGGACCTGCGCACGGAGGTCGCGGGCACCGGCGGGACCGTCTGGATCAACAACTTCCTGCGTACCGGCTTCGAGATGTTCACCGCGGGCGAAGGCGAGAAGGGCTACGTCGCAGAGAAGGCCGAGACCGACGCCGGCTGGCTCTTCCCGGTCGGCGACGAGGTCTCCGAGTTGGGCTACACGGACATGTTCACCGACATGTTCGATGCCATGGACGAGGGTCGAGAGCCGATGGAGACGCTGTACGACGGCTACGTCGTCAACGCCATCATGGACTCCTGCTACCGCTCCGCGAAGAGCCGCGCCTGGGAGCCCGTCGAGCTCGATTGGCGCGGCGGTAAGACCGAGCCCATCAGCAAGGACCCCGAGATCTACGACGGCCAGGTCGTGATCAAGCGCGAGCTGCTGCCCGACGGACGCTCCAAGCTCATCCTCAAGGACCCCAACAGCGGCGACTTCAGCGACCGGGTGGTCTGACCGGGCGGCAGCCGCAGGGCTGCCAGCCAGCAGGTACGAAGAAGCGGGGCCCAGCCTCCAGGCCGGACCCCGCTCGACGTATCGCTGACTACTCGGTCGGGGCCGGGTCGGCCGGTGCCTCCGGCAGGAGCTGGGCGGGATCGCCCTTGGCCGGCAGGAAGATGCCGATGGCGCCCTTGAGACCTACGGTCATGACGACGTTCAGCAGGAAGGCTCCGAGGGCGATGATGAGCATCGCGCCACAGATACCGGCGAGGATCATGAAGACGAGGAACTCGTCCTCGTAGTAGATCGTGCGCCGGAGCATGCCCGAGAGGCCGGCCATACCCATGAACGCACCCATACCGATGCCACCGAGCAGGTGGAACCAGAAGTGGATGTTGACCAGCTTGCTGCTCCACCAGGAGCCACCGTTGGTCAGGATCGGGAAGAGCTTGTAGACGACCGCGTACAGCGTCATCGTCAGGCCCACCAGGATGGCCACGTGGACGTGCGGGCCGATGACCCACTGGGTGTTGTGCAGGATGCGGTTGAGGCCGATGTCCGCCTGCAGGATGCCGGACGCGACACCAAGACCGAAGCCGGTCAGGCCACCGAGCAGGAACTTCAGCTCGTTGGTCATCTTCAACGGTCGCGCCAGCCACAACGTCGCCAGCGTGATGAAGAAGGCCAGGCCCTGGGTGACGAGCTCGAAGGCGGTCACCAGCTCGCCGGACACGACCTTGAGGAGCGCCGGCTGCCCCTGGTCGGACAGCAGGTGGTGTGACCACACCGTCCACGAGACGACCAGTTCGACCAGCAGCGCGGCACGCGCCACGTTGGCCATGAACAGCCGCCGGCCGGTGATGAGTGTGGCCAGGATGTACCAGGCACCCGCGACCCAGATCAGGACCAGGCCGTCGGCGATGAGGTCGAGACCCCACCAGAAGAAGTTCTTGTAGAGCAGGGCGTCGATGATCGTGTCGTCGAGCGCGATGCCGACCGCGGCCGCGAACAGGAAGACGATGATCAACACGCCCGCGCCGAGGATGATGAAGGAGTTGAGGGCGGCATCGACCGCGCCTCGAGCCACCGCAGCTACGCCCAGCGGCACCGGCTCGTCATCCTGGCTGTGGCCCCGGATGATGTTACGGAAGCCCGTCAGGCCGATAGCGGACTTGAACACCGGCCACTTCTCGATGTGATCCTCGCCCTTGGGTGTGTAGAGGATCGTGGCGAACACGTTCCATACGAACGCCAGTGTGCCCAGCATGATGATGGCGATGCCGGTCACGAAGATGACGCCGCTCCACGGCTCGAATTGCGACGTGTCCGCCGGCAACGGCCAGTACAGCGTGTACAGCGGTGCGTAGTGGGTCAGGAAGCCGTCGAGCCAGAAGACCATCGTGCCGATGGTGATCGACCAGAAGGTGAAGAGCGCCAGCTTGTAGCTGTACAGCGGCTTGCCCATCAAGAACGGCGTCAGGAACAGGAAGGCACCGAGCGAGAGCAGATAGGTGGAGCCGAAGATGCCCACCAGCGGGTGCGCGGTGAGGATGCCGAAGTACTGGTCCGGCGGGATGAGCGAGACCGGCTCGATGGCGTAGATCCGCATGATCATGCCTTCGATGGCGGCGAAGGCGTAGTAGACCATGCCGACGACCACGAAGCGCAGCGTCAGTTTCTGCATGGGCGTGAGCGAGGAGGCGTCGAAGGCGCCCTGGTTGCCGCCCACGAGGGTCTTCACAAAGGTCATTTCAAATCACCCCCGCCCTATTCCGCGTCCGCGCAGCCGGTCACCGTAACGGCGTCCGGCACGATCATCTGGTGGCCCTCGGGGCCTGAGTACTCGGTCGAGCGGATGGTGTAGACCCCGTCCTTCTCGAACTCCCAGAGGATGTCGTTGGGGCGTCCCGGCACGACCTGCATCTGCATGACCATCGAGTTGTCCGGGCGGAACAGGCCGAAGCCGTAGGTCAGGTCGTCGGACTCCACCGAGAACATGACGAGATCGCCGCAGTCGATGACCATCTCCGCTTCGGGTAGCTGGAACTCGTGATCAGCGACCCGGATCTCGAACGTCTTGTCCGCCTGATAGGCGTCGCGGTCGAGGTCCATGTGCACCCACGGAATGGTGTTCGAGGTGACCAGGTGGATGGACACACCGGTGACGACGAGGATGATGGCCCAGACCGTGAAGAGGATCTTGGGCACCGTCGCCGTGCCCGGTCTGGTGACCATGATGGCGAAGACCGCCATGATCAGGAGCACGGCGCCCGCGTACAACGTGTACACCAACGCTTGGCCCCAAAGGACAACACTGGAATCGACCATGGCCGGCCCCCCTAGCGGGCCGGATGGCCATCCGACTCACCCGACTCCCTCGCTCGGGCAAGGTCGTGCCAAGCGGCCCTTATCAGGGCAGGCTGCTCCAGCCCGGTTCACCTAGGAACGGGCGTTTCGGACCATATGCGTGGGCCATATGACACGACCACTAGAGCGGCTGTGGAAGCGGACCCTGGCAACTCGAGCTAGGGCAGCTCGGAGATGATCTCGCTGGGATCCTCGAGGGTGGTGACCACGTACCAGACGACGTCGCCGCTGGTGAAGACCCAGGCGAGCGTGCCGCCGCCAAGGTCGACCTTCTCGACGGTGCGCCCACCGATGGTCTCCTCGCCCAGGCCTTGATCCTCGGTGCCGGGCAGGA
>CAYZDQ010000193.1:0-5223 GCA_964476955.1 uncultured Anaerolineaceae bacterium | reverse complement strand
ATCCTGCCGCTCGCCTTGGTCCATCGCGAGGCTGACGACGATCTGGTCGACCTGGCCTGCCGAGCCTCGCGCGTGACGCATGGGAGTGCCGAGGCCCGGATCGCGTGTGCGCTGTACGTGCTCGTGGTCCAGCGGCTGCTGTCGGGCGAGTCCGACCGGGCCAAGGCCCTGGCGATGGCGGTCCGGGCACTACGGGCGCGGCTGCAGACCGAGGGACTGCCCGACTCGGTGGATCCGATCTCGCCGGACTCGGCGCTTGCAGAGCTCGACGCCTTCGAAGCCTGGACGGAGCGACGCGGCAGCGGACGCGTTGTTGACAGCTTCTGGTCGGCCTGGGACGCCTTCGTGGCCGCGGACGACTACGCGGCGGCGGTCGTAGCCGCCGTGGAGTACGGCGGGGACACCGACACCACCGCGGCCATCGCGGGTGGGCTGGCCGGCGCCTACTTCGGGATCGAGGGCATCCCGCGAGCGTGGCGGCGCGGCCTGCGCGATCACCACCCGGTGCAGCCGCTGGTGGATCGGTTGGTGGAGACCGACACGTCCGAGTTCGGCAGCACGGCCTGGGGCACTTCCTCGGCCAACCCCTTGCGAGTGGACCTCATGGACCTCGCCGGGACCGACCTGGCTGACCGTGGCGGTCGTGCCGGCATGACCTTCCTGCCGGGCAAGCGCTACCTCGGCTACTACAACGGACCGCAGTGGCGCGACCTCGATAGTGACCTCGACTCGCTCAAGGCGTCGGGCGTGGAGGTGCTCCTGCTGCTGGTCGAGGATCATGAGCTGCAGCGCTGCCGCGTGACCGATATCGCGGACGCCATGGTCGAGCACGGCATCGAGCTCATCCGACATCCGATCCGCGACCCGCTGACGCCCTCGGACGACGCGGCCTATCGGCGGACCATAGCGGCGCTCGCGGGCCTGGTGCGGGAGGGACGGACGGTCGCGATCGCCTGCCGGGGCGGTCTGGACCGGGCGGGCATGACGTCGGCCTGTCTGTTGCGTGAGGCCGGTCTCGATGCTGGGGCCGCTATCGACCGGGTCCACGCCGCGCGCCGGCACACCCTGACCATGCCCGAGCAGCTCGACTACGTGCGCGGCTGGCCATACGCTTGACGCAGGATGTCAGGGCACCTTGACGCTCTGGCGCAAGTAGTCCAGTCTTGGGGCCACAAGGCCTGTGCACAGCCGTCCGCTGGTCACTTACGAGTGGGTCAGCCTTCGGGTGTACTGGGTCCTGTGAATTCCGACTCGCCAAATCAGGATTGCGAGCACCGCTCTTGTCGGTGGCTGACTCGCGTCGTCGCGATGGGTCGTCCCGTCCCCAAGCGATGCCGCAAGTCCTGCCCGGCAGCAGCGTCGATCGTGAGCTTGCATGAACTCGGCCGAGGTCAGACCGGCCGGATCCTGCGAGTCGGCGGTCGACCAGCGGCGCGGCGCAGACTCCTGGAGCTCGGTGTCGTACGTGGCGAGACGATCATGCTGCAGCGTTCCGCGCCGCTGGGAGACCCGCTCGAGTTCGTGGTCAAGGGCTATCACCTCTCCCTCCGCAAGCGTGAAGCTGCCACCATCATCGTGGAAGCGCTGGAGATACCGACCGAAGCGGCCGATGCCGCATGAGCGAGTTCCTCACGCTGGCCCTCGCAGGCAACCCCAACGCGGGCAAGACCAGCATCTTCAACGCCCTCACCGGCTCCCGGCACCACGTCGGCAACTGGCCCGGCAAGACCGTCTCCAAGATGGAGGGCACCTTCCGCCACGGTGACATCGTCGGGCGACTCGTCGACCTGCCCGGCACGTACAGCCTCTCCGCGCTGTCGCCGGAGGAGATCATCGCTCGCGACTACCTGCTCACCGGAGAGGCTGACGCGGTCATCGACGTCATCGACTCCACCAACCTCGAGCGCAACCTGTACCTGACCGCGCAGCTGATGGAGCTGGGGGTCCCGCTCGTGCTGGCTCTCAACGTCAGCGACAGCGCTCGTTCGCAGGGCATCAAGATCGACCAAGGTCGGTTGTCGGTGCTGTTCGGCGGTGGGCCGGTCGTGGAGACCGTCGGCCATCGCGCTCGAGGGCTCGACGAGCTGATGGACGCAGCCCTGGGCCTGGTCGAACCGACACGCGCGCAGTTGCGCCTCATCGCCTAGACCGATGGCCGGCTTCAGCGGGACGATCGACCGTCCAGCCTTCCGCATCGACTACGGCACGGACGTGGAGCCGGAGGTCGTCGCGCTCACGGAGCGCATCGCAGCGGTGCCCGCGCTGGTCGAGACCTACCCACCGCGCTGGCTGGCCATCAAGCTGCTGGAGGGGGAGGCCGACCTGCTCGAGCGCGTGCGTGACATCGCCGGAGCCGACGTCATCACGATGGCCGAAACGGCTCGCAGCCGCATCGAGGCCATGCATGGCGACACCGCCGACATCGCCATCGCCGACGCTCGCTACGGCTACGTGCACGGCGTGGTGCGCGAGGTGGTCGATACCTCGGGCATGTCCCGCTACACCCTCACCGACCGGCTCGATCGGGTGCTGACCAATCGCTGGCTGGGACTGCCCATCTTCTTCGCGGTGATGTTCGTCGTCTTCAAGCTCGTGGTGGAGGTCTCGGCCTACTTCCTCGACTGGGTCGACGCGGTCTTTGCCGGCCCCGTCACGCGTTGGGTGGTGGGCCTGCTGAGCATGCTCTCGGCGCCCGAGTGGTTCGTCTCGCTCGCGGTCGACGGCGTCATCGCGGGCGTCGGTGCGGTGCTCGTCTTCGTGCCTGGCCTGATCGTGCTCTACATGTTCCTGACGCTGCTCGAGGACAGTGGCTACATGGCCCGCGTGGCCTTCGTGATGGATCGCGTCATGAGCTTCACAGGACTGCATGGCAAGTCTTTCATCCCCATGGTGCTCGGCTTCGGCTGTGCGGTCCCGGCCATCTACGCCACGCGCACGCTCGAGAACCAGACGCAGCGCATCATGACCAGCCTGCTGGTGCCATTGATGTCGTGCTCGGCGCGGTTGCCGGTGTATGTCGTTTTCGGCCTGGCCTTCTTCGGTGCGGCCGCAGCCACGGTCATCACCGGGCTCTACGTCGTGGGCATCCTCATCGCGGGCCTGGTGGCCATCATCCTCTCGCGCACGATCCTGCGCGAGCGAGACGACTCGGTCTTCGCGCTGGAGTTGCCGCCCTATCGCATGCCCACGATGAAGGCGCTGACGACGCACACCTGGCAGAAGACCAAGGAGTTCGTGGTCAAGGCCGGCACGGTGATCTTCGTCGTCTCCATCGGGCTGTGGTTCCTGATGAACCTGCCCTGGGGCGTGGAAGAGGAGCGCGACAGCTACTTCGGCCAGGTCAGCGCCGCTGCCGCGCCGGTCTTCGAGCCGGCCGGGTTCGGCACCTGGGAGGCGTCGGGAGCGCTGGTCACCGGCTTCATCGCCAAGGAGGTCGTGGTGGCCACGATGGCTCAGACGTACGTGGGCGAGGAGGAGCCAGTGGCCGCGGGGCCGGTGCCGTCGGTGGGCGAGGACATCCGCGAGATGGGCACGTCGCTGGTGGCCGCAGCCGATGGTGCCGCGCGCTCGACGTTGAGCATCGTGCCCGGGGTGGACCTCGTGGTACAGGAGGAAGCAGAGCCACAGGACACGGCGCTGAGCAATGCCCTCGCGTCCAGCTTCACGCCACTCGCGGGCCTGGCCTTCGTGATGTTCGTGCTCATCTACACGCCCTGCGTGGCGACGCTGTCGGCCATCAAGAGCGAGCTCGGCTGGCGCTGGGCGGCGTTCTCCGGGCTATACCAGTTCGGCCTGGCCTGGCTACTGGCCGTGGTCGTCTTCCAGGTCGGCACCTTCCTGGGGTACGCCTGATGCTGTCGGCCGTCTTGTTGAAGATCCGTGAGGCTGGAAGGCCGCTCTGTCTGGCCGACCTCTCGCGCGAGCTGGGCATCGCCGAGTCCGCCCTGGGGGGCATGCTCGAGACGCTGGTGTCACGTGGTCGGCTGCGCGTCATCGCCTTCGAAGGCGCGGGTTGCACAGCCTGCCCGGTGAAGAGCGGCTGCTTCATCATGAACGACGGCGTGGCCGTGACCTACGCCCTGCCGCCTGAGCCGGGCACCACTGAGCGAACGCTGCCGACCTTCAGTTAGTCGGGCGGGCGCCGGGCGCACGCTCAGTACCCGCCGCACGCTCGCCCCGTGGCTCGATCTCGTGGCCGGAGTGCCCGCTGCACGCTCGCCCGGTGGCTCAACCTCTGGGGGGCTGAACTCGACGTGATTCGCAGCCAACTGCTCCATCTCAGTCTCCTCGGGGTCCAGATCGACGGTTCCAACCCCGTGGAGGCTGGATTGCGACACTTCGACGACAGGCTGGTCGAGTTCGACCTCACAGGAGTTGACGGACCGATGCGTCGGGTCGACTCGGGTTGCGGCTCGGCTCCCGGGAGTGGGCCGCGATGGGCCGGGCGTTACAGCAGGATGATCGAGCTGCCACCCGGATCCTCGCCTGCTGCCAGGCGTGCCAGAGCGATGTGACCCGGGATCGGGAAGTCGCGCAGGAAGCCCTCACCCGCGGCGCGCAGGAAGCTGCGGTTGTGGCGTGTGTCTGCCATGAGCAGGACGACGTGGTCCTGCGAGTCCCGGCCCCGTGTCTCCGCCTCGACCCCGATTGGTACGTCCCCCAATCGGATCAGCGCATCCCACGCACGCAGGTCGCCCGGGTTCGGTAACGGCACCTCCGTTCCCCATCGAGCATCCTTGTGCAGGCGGACCCGAAGGCGCTCGAGCACTGCCAGCTGCGGTGAGTCCCGGAGTGGTTCGCCTCCTGGGTAGACCTGGGCCTTGAACACGAGCCCCACCGCGGCGGCTGCTCGGAAGATGTCCTCGAGCGGGACGGACCGAGCTGCGCCTCGCTCGAGCCGGCTCCAACTCGACGGCGCAAGGCCTGCACCGCGTGCGGCGGTAGCTTGGCTGAGATCGTGCTCGAGCCGTGCCTGTCGGATCTCGGCACCGAGCCGCCTCCTGACCTGCTCGGAGGCGCGGAGGGCTCGGTCGATGCGACGATCGGTGGCGGCCATGGTCCACACGGTGGCAGCTGCCTCTTGGCTGGCGCTTGCCCCTGTCTTCGCGACGGCTTGCCAGCCCGGCCAGTGAGCGTACCGATGCCCTCAACCTCGTGGAGGCTGGACTCGACGCGATTCGCAGCCAACTGCTCCATCTCAGCCTCCTCGGGGTCCAGATCGAC
>CAYZDQ010000192.1:0-5224 GCA_964476955.1 uncultured Anaerolineaceae bacterium | reverse complement strand
CATCATGCGGTAATTCCCCGGCGAAGGAAGGTCGTAGATCCTGTTTAGGAGTGCATCCGTTCTCAAGGAGAACTGGGAACGACCGCCCGTTCCACATAGGAGGAGGACCGCGAATGCGGATTGCCAAGACTGGCGTAGCTAGCGTGCTGGCCCTGTCCGTCGTAGCCGTTTCGGGTGGCCTGGTCGCCGCTCAGGACGACGCGACCGTCGTGGGCGTTTCCTGGAACAACTTCCAGGAAGAGCGTTGGGCGCTGCGAGACGAGCCCGCGATCAAGGCCGTTCTTGACGCCGCCGGTGCCGAGTACATCTCGACCGACGCCGCGTCGAGCGCTGAGAAGCAGGTCTCTGACGTCGAGCAGTTGATCAACCAGGGCGCTGACGCCATCATCATCCTGGCCCAGGACAACGAAGCCATCCTGCCGGCCGTCGAAGGCGCGCTGGCCGAGGGCATCCCGGTCGTGGCGTATGACCGCCTCTTCGAGACCGAGAGCGAAGGCGCCTACTACGTGACCTTCGACAACGTCGAGGTCGGCCGCATGCAGGCCCGTGCGATCCTCGAGGCCATGCCCGCTGGCAACTACGTCTTCATCAAGGGCAACGCTGCTGACCCCAACGCGGACTTCCTCCGCGGCGGCCAGCAGGAAGTCCTGCAGGAGGCCATCGACGCTGGCGACATCGTCAACGTGGGCGAGCAGTACACCGACAACTGGGATCCCGCCGTTGCCCAGCGCAACATGGAGCAGATCCTGACCGACAACGACAACAACGTCGACGCGGTCGTCGCCTCTAACGACGGCACCGCCGGTGGCTCGATCGCCGCTCTCGCGGCCCAGGGTCTTGACGGTGTGGTCCCGGTCTCCGGCCAGGACGCGGACAACGCGGCCCTGAACCGTGTGGCCCTCGGCACCCAGACCGTCACCGTTTGGAAGGACGCCCGTGACCTCGGCGCCGCCGCAGCGGAGCTGGCCCTCCAGGCCGTCGGCGGCATGGTCGAAGGCACGACCGTCTTCTCCGATGGCCCCAAGGGCATCGCGATGGAGTCGATCCTCCTGGCCCCGACCCCGATCCAGCAGGACAACCTGCAGCTCGTGGTCGACGCTGGCTGGATCAGCGCTGATGAGCTTTGCGCCGGCGTAGAGGCCGGTTCGGTGGAGGCCTGCGGCTAGTCCGTAGCCATAAGTGATACCTACGCGCCCTGCGCAGGCAAAGAGCCTCGCAGGGCGCGTTACTCTATCCCGCACATGCCCAACACACGAAGCACGCCGAGTTGGGGAGGACACGCATGAGTGAGACCCCGGCAACCCCTGCCGAGCCCACGGCCGGCCAGGGCGCGCCGAGACCCGATGGAGGGTCCGGCAGTACATTGGAGCGATACAAGCGCGCAGGTGGCGCGCTCTACCGCGCGACGGAGGTCGATGGCCGACTCCTTGGCCTGATGATCGCGCTGGCCGTGGCCTGGATCGGCTTCGACATCGCCTCCAACATCTTCGGCCAGGGCGGGAACTCGATCTTCGGCGGCAGCTTCCTCACGCCGCGCAACCTCTTCAACCTGTCGGTCCAGACCTCCTCGGTCGCGGTCATGGCCACCGGCATGGTGCTCATCATCGTCTCGCGCAACATCGACCTCTCGGTGGGCTCGCTGCTGGGCTTCCTGGCCATGGTCATGGGCATCTTCCAGAAGGAAGTGCTGCCCGACTTCATCGGCTTCGACAACCAGTTCACGTGGATCCTCGCACTGGCCCTGGGCCTGGCCATGGGCGCACTCATCGGCACGCTCCACGGCGGACTGGTGGCCTACCTCGGCATCCCCGCCTTCATCGTCACCCTCGGCGGCATGCTGGTCTGGCGCGGCGGTGCCTTCCTGCTCGCCAGCGGCCGGACCATCGCCCCACTCGATGAGAACTTCAGCCGCATCGGCGGCGGAACGGAGGGCTCGCTCGGTCGCCTGGGCATGGACCTGGGAATCGGCTCCTCGACGCTGAGCTGGCTCATCGGCATCGGTGTCGTACTCATCCTCATCGCACTGCTCATCACCGCCCGACGACGACGACAGGCCTTCGGCTTCCCGACCCGTCCCATGTGGGCGGAGGTCCTGGTCGGCGCGGTCGGCGCGGGCCTCGTGCTGGGCGCGGTCTGGGTCGTCAACAGCTACCACTGGCCGGTGCGTGTGGCGGCGCGCTACGCGGAGGCGGAGGGAATCGCCATCCCCGAGGGTGGGCTGCTCCTTTCCACCGGCATCGCCTACCCCGTGCTCATCATGCTGAGCGTGGCCGGGGTCATGACCTGGATCGCCCGACGGCGCCAGTTCGGCCGCTACGTCTTCTCCATCGGCGGCAACCCGGAGGCGGCAGAGCTCTCCGGCATCAACGTGCGCCGCACGATCATGCTCACATTCACGCTCATCGGCGTGCTGGTGGCCATCAGCGCGGCCATCACCTCCGGCCGCCTGGACGCAGCCACCAACGCCCTTGGTCAGTGGAACGAGCTCTTCGTCATCGCCGCGGCCGTCATCGGCGGCACCTCGTTCGCCGGCGGCATCGGCACCATCCCCGGCGCCATCCTGGGCGCGCTCTTCATGCAGACGCTGCAATCGGGCATGGTGCTCATCGGCTTTGACACCGCGCAGCAGAACATCGTCGTCGGCATGGTCCTCGTGATCGCCGTCGGCATCGACACCGCCTACCGCAGGAGGACCGCCTCATGACGGCCGAGGAGACCCCGGGCACCGAGACCACGGCTGAAGTGCGACGGCCCGTGCTCGCAAGCGCGGAGCCCGCGCGGACCGCAGCCATCGACCGCAGTGGCGAGCCGCTCGTGGAGATGCGCGACATCAAGGTCGCGTTCGGCGGTGTCCACGCCGTCGATGGCGTGAACGTCGACCTCTACCCCGGCGAGGTCCTCGGCCTCGTCGGCGGCAACGGTGCCGGCAAGTCCACGCTGATGAAGTGCCTCTCAGGAGCTCGCCCGCCCGACAGCGGCAAGATCCTGGTCAAGGGACAGACGGCGGAGATCCACAACCCGCGCGACGCCAAGAAGTACAACATCGAGACCATCTACCAGACGCTGGCCCTCGCGGACAACCAGGACGCGCCGGCCAACATGTTCCTGGGCCGTGAGCTCAAGACGCGCTTCGGCAACCTTGATGACGCAGCCATGGAGGACGCCACCCGCAAGGTGGTGGCCCGCCTCAACCCCAACTTCCAGAACTTCAAGCAGCCGGTGAAGTCACTCTCCGGTGGTCAGCGTCAGGCGGTGGCCATCGCTCGTGCGGTCCACTTCAACGCCAGGATCCTGATCATGGACGAGCCCACCGCGGCGCTCGGTCCGGCCGAGACCGCCCAGGTGCGCGACCTCATCAAGCAGCTGGAGAAGGAAGACATCGGCATCTTCCTCATCAGCCACGACATCCACGACGTGTTCGACCTGTCGCACCGCATCGCGGTGATGTACCACGGCCGCATCGTGGGCGTGGTCAACAAGGACGACGTCACGCCCGATGATGTGCTGGGCATGATCATCATGGGCAAGCCGCTCGAGGAGGTCTCGGCCGAGGAGAAGGCCGCCCTCCACTAGCCAACGGTATGCCGGCGGTGCTCATCGCTGCCGGCACTGCGCCCCACGCACGCCCGCTGGTGCACCCAGCGGGCGTCTCGCATCGGCGGCCGGGATCGGCGCTAGGGCTGAGGCGCCGAGCGATAAGCGGTGGGGGTGACGCCGAAGCGTGCTCGGAACGCTCGGCTGAACTGGCTCCGACTGGCGTAGCCCACGCGACTGGCTACTTCGTCGACGGTCAGGTCGGAAGCCCGCAGGAGGCCGGCCGCGCGGCGGAGGCGTGTCTCTCGCAGATAGCCCATGGGCCCCTGCTTGTAGTGCTCACGGAAGGCCTCGGCGAACGCTGTCCGGCTCATGGCTGCCGCCTCTGCCAGTGACTCCACGGAGTGGTCGCGCTCGGGATGCTCGAGCATGAGCGAGAGCGGCTCCGCGATCCGAGGGTCTTCCAGCGCCTCGATCCAGGGCAGCGGCCATTCGGGACCGATACTGAGACGTCGGAAGAGCAGGATGAGTGCTTCGCTCATCAACGCCGAAATCATGACCGAGCTCGCCGCCGACGGACGGCGCTCCTCCTCCAGCATGCGCTCGAAGACGTGCACCATCTCGGGCGTGTCCGAGAAGTCGATGACGAGTGGAGCACGGAGGTGGTCGAAGAGTCCCAGGCCTTGCGTGCTCCGTGCCTGCAGCCGGCCGCAGACCACGCGCAGCTCGACGTCATCACTCGGACCAGCCTCGAAGGCTGTCAGCTCGTCCTCGCGCTGCCGAGGGCGACTCGGCGCCGCCTCGTGCTCCACCGGGTCTCCGTACTCGATCTGATGCACCTGGCTCGGCGGCACGAGCGCGAGTGTGTGTCGGGGAAGGGCCAGGACCGGTACACCACTGTCGGCGCCGGCCCGCAGGCGACCACTACCCGCCACGACGAAGTGGACCGTGACCCAGTCGACCTTGGCCAGGTTGAGGCGCCAGCCGGTCGCGACCTCACAGACTGCGAATGGCCTCATGGTCAGCTCGAGATCGGAGAGCAGTCGCTCGATCAGCACGGCGACATGCTAGCGGCCCGGGTCAAGCGAACCCGTACGCGACGACACACGAGCCGGACGACATGGCACGTCGCGGGTCCGAGTGTGTGGGTCAAGCCGGAGGACCGGCAAGCAGCCGGGGAGGCAAAGACACATGAACATCGACCCGAAGGA
This sequence comes from uncultured Anaerolineaceae bacterium, assembly GCA_964476955.1. GTDB lineage: Bacteria > Chloroflexota > Limnocylindria > Limnocylindrales > CSP1-4 > JAFMJV01. The sequence goes on along the minus strand of CAYZDQ010000192.1, from coordinate 479 downwards.
CACCGCTCTCGTCATCACCGATCCGCAGAACGACTTCCTCAGCCCCGATGGCGTGACTTGGGGACTGGTCGGAGACAGCGTCACCGAGAACCGCACGGTCGAACACATCGACGAGCTCGTGGCAGCCGCCAAGCGCTCCGACATGGGCGTCTTCGTTTCGCCGCACTACTACTACCCCACCGATGGCGGTTGGCAGTTCGGTGGCACCATCGAGAACGTGATGCACGAGATCGACATGTTCGCCCGTCGTGACGCGCTCTCACTCGAGGGTTTCGAAGGCTCGGGCGCCGACTGGCTCAGGCGCTTCAAGCCCTGGCTCACCGATGGCCAGACGGTGGTAGCCAGTCCGCACAAGGTCTACGGCCCAGCCACCAACGACCTCGCTCTGCAGTTGCGCAAGCGCGGCATCGACAAGGTCGTGCTCGCGGGCATGTCAGCGAACCTCTGCGTGGAGGCCCACCTGCGGCAGCTGCTCGAAG
>CAYZDQ010000191.1:0-5259 GCA_964476955.1 uncultured Anaerolineaceae bacterium | reverse complement strand
CGACGCGGCCCCGTCAACTGCCTGCGCGCCGGCGATTACCGGCACAGGCTCCTAGTCGAGCGATGTCGCCCGCACGCAGGCTCCTCGCGACCGCCCTGGTGCCCGGCCTCCTGTGGGCTGGTGGTGCCGCAACCACCGCCGACGACGAGCCGGCCGGTCCGACGGTGGTGGTCGAGGCCCCTGACGATCCCGACACGCGCGCCGCGCTGACCTTCCCGGCCGGCTGGCGACTGGAAGCTGCCGACGTAGCCTCGTTCCGTCAGGTCCATGCCCTCACCGTCGACGAACGGTGTGAGGTCACGACACGACACTCGGACCTCGCCGACCTCGCCACGGATGTGGACGACTTCGAGGTCACGCTCGCTCCCGGTTCGGGCTTCATCTTCCTTGGGCGCGAGTCGGTGGAGCTGCCGGCCGGTCCGGCCGAGCGCGTCGATTTTGCGGCCAACGAAGACGGCGGCCGCTGGTCCGTCTACGCCGCCTGGGACGAGGGCTTCGTTCACGAGCTGTGGTGCCGGGGCGACGAGCTGCCCGACGACCGCTGGCTGCCCATCGCGGAAACGCTGGTGATCGACCCCGATCCGGCGCTGACCAGCTCGTCCTTCGACTCGATCGTGACGCGGCCCGACGCAAGCGTGGCCATGGCCTTCGGCGAGAGGTGGCAGGTACGTGGCAGCTCCACCAACCAGGGCCTGCTCTACGCCACCAGCGACACAGCCGTCTGCGCCCTCAGCGATTACAGCGAGGTCGTGGCGGCGGTCGACTGGAACAGCGTCGACGACATGCATGACGAGTTCGTTGAGAGCGCGGAATCGCGGGAGAACCTCAGGGTCGAGGAGGCCGCCTACCTGGACCTGCCCGCCGGTCGCACGGGCTTCGTCGACTTCGCCTTCGACGACGGTACGCGCGCGACCCGGTATTCCTTCGTCGATCGGTCCGGCGAGACCCTGCTGGCGCTCTTCTGCGTGGGCGATCCCACGCCGGACGATCGCTATCTCTCGCTGGCCCGGTCCGTGGAGTGGCTGCCGGCTGCGGAGGACTGAGCGTGGACCATCCCGCGAGCGGCTCGTCCCGAACCAGCGAACCTGCGGAGTCGCTACGCCTCGGCTGAGCGTGCTTCGGCCACGAGCGCCTGGAGGCGAGCGTGATGAGCCCCACGCCAGTAGTCGCGGCCACAGTCAGGACAGGTGTGGAAGTCGTCGTAGGTCCGGCGTGTGCCCGGCGGGAGGCGATGCTCGATGGCGGCCTTCTCGACCGGGATCAGCTGGCCGTTGCAGGCTGGGCAGCGCCTGAACGGCGCGATCGAACCCGCCAGCTGAAAGCGCCGGATGACCTCGCGCACCTGCTCGTCGGGCCGGTCCGAGCGCAGCAGGTAGCCATGGGTGATCGAACGACGGCGGAGCAGGAAGCGGTCGCGCGTGAGCAGGATCCGTCGCTCGCGCAGCGAGATCTCGACCAGGTCGCCGTCGCCGGTGTCGGTCGCATAGAGGCAGTCGAAGCCGAGCAGGCGCAGCCGTCGGGCCAGCTTCCCCAGGTGGCCGTCGAGCACGAAGCGCGTCTCGCGCAGCGGCTCTGGTCGCAGCCGCACCAGTGGACGCACATCGAAGGCCTCGAACACCGGGTAGACGCTGATGCGGTCGCCAGCGCGGGGCCGGTAGTCGAAGCCCACTGACACATCGTTGGCGAGGATGAGCTCGACCTCGGTGTGGGGCACGCCATAGGACTCGATCAGGTCCTTGACACTCTGCGTCTCGATCAGCTCGTGACTGGTGCGTCCGTCGCGGTATCGCCGGGGCAGGAGGTCTCGCAGCTCGGCGTAGAAGCGGAGCTCGACCTGATCCGGCACCGTGAGACCGCTCCCGCCCGATCAGGCGGCCGCGACCACCTGCTGCGTCATCCGCTTCGAGAGCACCACCACGAGAGGCACGAGCACCGCACAGATGACCAGTGCCACGGCCAGCTGCGGGACGACCTCACCGAGCCCGGCGTCCTGGACCGCCACCTCGAAGATGGGGTTGATGATCCAGTAGGTCGGGAAGATCTGGGCGATCCACTGCGGCCAGTCGGGGAAGATGTAGAAGATCACCGGCGCGAAGAGCAGGATGTTGACCGACTTCATCAGTGCGAAGAGCGTCTTGGCGTCCTTGGCACCGCTGCCGAACAGCAGCCCGAACTCAGCCAGCATCAGCGCCCCGATGAGCACGCTCAGCAGCAGCGCCGCCGGCTGCGTGCCGAAGGCGTCGTTCAGCCAGAGCGTCACCAGCGTCATCAGGAACGCCAGCACCAGGCCCATCACGGCCTTGGCCGCGAGCACGTCCACGCCTCGAGCCGGCGACACCAGCAAGGCCGTCATGGTGCCGCTCTCGCGCTCCTGCACGATGGAGAAGGCGGGCACGAAAGTGCCGGCGATGAGCAGCGCGAAGAGCACCAGCAACGGTGTCATGCGGCTGGACATCGGCAGCAAGGGATCACCGGTGGCCACGATCACGACGTCTACCGGTGGGGTCACACCCTCCACCGTGCGCACCGCATCGAGCGTGGTCACGGCCAGGATGAGCCGGTTGGAGGCCAGCGACTCGCCACCGACGAAGAACTGCAGCTCCGGTTGCGCGCCCGCCAGCACCTGCTCGTCGAAGCCGGCTGGCAGCACCAGCCCGGCATCGAGATCGTTATCTTCCACCATGCGCACGAGACCGGCCTCGGTCTCTACCAGCGTGGTTTGGATGCCCTCGACCGCAGCCATCTCGACCGCGACCTGCGAGCCACCCTCATCGACGATGCCCAGCCGCGGCTGCGGCGCGAAGAGCGAACCGAACACGATCTGGACCACGAACGTGCCCACCAGCGGGAAGACGACCGCCCACAGCAGGATCGGTGAGCGCGGACCCAGGCGCAGGTCCTTCCGCAGGACCTGCCAGGCGATACGGAGGTTCATAGTGCCTCCACCCTCCTTCGCAGGATGAACCAGCCGGCGGCGAAGATGACCACGCACCAGGCCGCGGACATGAGCAGGTAGCCAGCGCTGTCGCCCCAGCCCTGCCCGTAGGCGGTGACGCCCACGATGGTCTCGATGAAGCCGTAGGTGGGCAGCAGCTGGACCCAGGCCGAGGCCGCGCCGGGGAAGAGCGCGGCGATCGCGGGCACGGCCATGGGGATGATGAAGACCATGCTGATGAAGATGGTGGTCATGAAGTCACGACCGGCGGAGCCGGCGAGCATGCCGAACCCGGCAGCCATGATCGAGCCGATGAGCAGCGCCAGCACCAGCAACAACGGCTCGTGACCGAAGGCGCCCACCAGCAGCAGCACCAGGCCGGCCTGGCTGAAGGCCAGCATCGTGCCGGTCAGGCCCTTGGCACTGAGCAGGTCGGCCACGGTCGCAGGCGTGGTCACCACGGCCTTGGCCGTACGTGTGCTGAGCTCCACGGCCACGAGGCCGGCCAGCGCCATCGACTCCACCAGCAGCACCATCACCGCGATCAGCGGTGTCATGCGGTCCTGCGGCGAGATCTGGGCGCCGACACGGTCCTCGCCCACGACCACGAGCTCCTGCTCGGGTTGCGTCACCGGCAGGCCCACGCCGGCCATGGCGTAGGTGGCCTCGCGGACGAAGGCGTCCATGGCCGTCTGCACCTCGGCCGGCACCGCGGCATCGACGTAGATCGTGACCGTGGCAGCCTCGCCCGCGGCCAATGACGCGGCCAGGCCGTCAGGGAAGGCGATGCCGATATCGACGGCATGCTTCTGACCATCGATCTCGATCTCGGTGCCGTCCACGACCGCGGTCTCCAGCGTCTCCGGACTGTCGAACGGCACCACCACCAGGCCCTGGTCGGAGCTGATGGCGTCCGAGTCGAACGCTTCGGCGAACGAGCCGGTCAGGCCGCGGGCGTAGACGCCCACCTTGATCGACTCATCGACCGTGCTGGGCAAGAGCCAGAGGATGCCCACGTAGAACACGAGCATCAACGGGGTCAGCACCATCCACAGCCGGTCGCGGCTGAACTCGCGCAGGTCCTTGGCCACGATCGCGCGCACGATCGCGGCGCGTCGGGAGAGGCTCATGCCTCGAGCGTCCGACCTGTCATCTCCACGAAGATGTTCTCGAGGGTCGACTCCTCGGTATGGATGGTCATGAGGCCCTCGGCCTCCACGGCCGCGCGTACCTGCTCGCCGGCATCGGGCGCATCGAGCGAGACCGACTGCTCCTTCACGCCGGCGCCATCACGGCGCCGCACCTTCACCGAGCGCTGGCCGTGCTGGAGCTTGAGGTTCTCCGGCGTATCGATGGCGTAGATCTGGCCCTCGTTGATGAAGGCCACGCGGTGGCTGAGCTCGTCCGCCTCCCACATGTCGTGGGTAGTCAGGAGCACGGCCGCGCCACGCTCGGCCTCCTCACGGATGATGGCGCGGATGGCCTTGGAGGAGACCGGGTCCAGCCCGTCGGTCGGTTCGTCGAGGAACAGCACCATCGGCTGGTGCACGAGCGTGCGCGCGACCATCAGGCGCTGGCGCATGCCCTTGGAGTACGAGCCCACGCGGTCCTTGCCCCGATCGGCCAGGCCGACACGCTCGAGCAGGGCCTCGGTGTCCACGCCCTCGACGCCGTAGAGCGCCGCGAAGAAGCGAAGGTTCTCCTCTCCGGACATGGCGTCGTAGAGGTTCTTCTCCTCGAAGCAGACGCCGATGCGGGCCTGGGTTCCGGGGTCGTCCCGACCCGCGTCCACTCCCAGGATCCGCACGCTCCCACCATCGGGCCGCAGCTGGCCGGTGAGCATCTTGATGGTCGTGGTCTTGCCGGCGCCGTTGGGGCCTAGGAAGCCGAAGATCTCGCCGGGCGCGATCTGGAAGCTGATGCCCTTGACGGCCTCGAGGTCGCCATAGCTATAGCGCAGGTCCGCTGCGCTGATGGCCGCACCCTCGGCGGCATGCACGGACTCGGTCATGGATCCTCCCTTCAGGGAATCAGTCACAACGCTATGCGGGCCGATTCGTGGCACCTAGTGCCATCAGGACCCACCGGGAGAGGCCGATCAGGAGATTCGGCCGACCGGCTCAGTCGGCGGCGGAGGACTCCGGCGTAGGCTCGAGATCGGCCTCGAGCTCGGGGTCCTCGATGACTTCGCCACCGTCCGACGGCTCCAGGAAGATCGTGGCCAGGAAGCCGGTGAGGGTGCCGAACACGCCCACTCCCACCACGATGATGCCGGTGCCGATGACGCGCCCCACCTGCGACACCGGGAAGAGGTCGCCGTAGCC
>CAYZDQ010000190.1:0-5260 GCA_964476955.1 uncultured Anaerolineaceae bacterium | reverse complement strand
GCGCGGTGACCGCCAGGCACTCGAAAAGCTTCTCCGAGAGCACGCGGGCGCCGTGCTCAGCCTGTGTCGCGCGCTCTGTGGTCCCCGCGTGGCGCGCGACGTCGCGCAAGACGCGCTCGCCAAGGTGGTCACCAACGCGCGCCTACCGGTCGACAGGGACGTGAGCGGCCGGCCGCTGCCGCTCACGCCGGTCCTCGACGCGGTGGGCTATCCGGTCGTGCCCGAGGCGCTCATGGCCGCGCTCGAGGGCGCCAGGGACGCGAGCGCCAGCGTCTACATCCGCTACGAGCCCGATGCCCTCGAGATCGAGGTCAGCGACGATGGGCTCGCCGCCGGCGACGGTGCGCAGCAGACGGTCGGGCTCGAGGCTGTGCGCAAGGAGGTCGCGGCGCTTGGGGGCACGCTCGATGCCGGGCCACGTCAGGGACGTGGCTACTCGGTGCTGGCACAGCTGCCCTATGAGCCGGACTGGAGTTGACGGCACCCAGTCGCTAGGCTGTGGCGCCTCACCCCGGGAAGGAGACATGGCCATGGCAGCCTCCGGTAGCGGCACCCAGGATGACCCCTGGGCCCTGACGACTCCCCCCGGCTCGTCCGAGTACACGATGTATCGAGATGAGGCGGCCGACCCGCCGGCGCTGATCTGCCAGGTCGGCTCGACGAAGCTCTCGTACCAGCTGCGCTGCATCGAGGATCTGCACGCGATGCTCAAGGCCCACGGCGACTGGATGGACCTTGGGGCCGCGGACGAGAAGAAGGAACCCAAGCCCGACACGGTCGAGGCCTGGGGTCGTGCCGCGGACAACCCTGTCGGTGGCTTCTACGGCCTGCGGAAGGGCTACCGCGGCCGCTTCGGCATGTACCTGCCGCCGCTGCTCGAAGCGTTGGGCCTCGCCGAGCTGACGCACGAGAAGCGCAACAACCGCATGCGCGCGCTCTGACCGGCCTCTCGGGGAATCGGAAAGGCCGTCCGGTGGTCCGGACGGCCTTCGTCGTGTGGCGCGGGACTAGGCCTCGGGGGACTCCTCGGCGACCTCGTCCTCGACCTCGGGCGCCATGGACTCTTCCTCCATGGGCTCCTCGGTCATCTCCTCGGCCGGGGCCTCGGTGACCTCGGGCGCCTCGGTCACGACCGGGGTCGGCTCGGGAGTGGGCTCAGGGGTGGGGTCATCGCCGTCGTCGCAAGCGACAGCGACAAGGCTCAGGCTGGCGACGAGCGCAGCAGTAATCAGGGACTTCTTCAAGGATCGGGTCCTCCCACGGCACTGGGGTTCGATAGCTGAACGCTTCGTATCGTAGGCCACATCGCGCTCGGCCACCGTGCCGGCAGCGGTCGCGCGTCGTACCATCGCCCGGCGTGGGCTCGACGATGGCCGTCGAGACGGTGACAGCAGAGCAAGGAGCAGGCCGGGCATGCCCATCGAATGGCGCCAGGACGGGCGACAGCTGCATCTCTACAACGACCGCATCAGCTACCTCGTGCGGGTGCTGGAGTCGGGCAAGTTGGCGCATCTCTACTTCGGGTCGCGCCTGGCCGTCGGACGTGACTACGGCCACTTCCTGCGCGAGTCGTTCATCACCAGGTTCAACCAGGTGCTGGACCCGATCCCCTTCGAGCTGCCCACTGCCGGGCGCGGTGGCTTCCGCGTCCCCGGCATCACGGTCCGACACGCGGATGGCAGCACCATTCTCGACCTCGTCTACCGCGAGCACAGCGTCAGCCCGGGCAAGCCTGCGCTCGATGGCCTTCCCAGCACGCACGTCGACGATGAGTCCGAGGCCGAGACCGTCGAGTTCCTGCTGGTCGACGGCCACTCCGGCCTCCAGGTGCGGTTGCTCCTCACGGTCTTCGTGGACCGGCCCGTCATCACGCGCAGCATGCGTGTGGCCAACGAGGGTTCCGGCTGGGTCAAGCTGATCACCGCCATGAGCGCGGTCCTGGACCTGCCGGATGCCGACTGGAACCTGCTGCAGCTCACCGGCGCCTGGGGCCGGGAGACGCACGTCACGGGAGGACCGCTGGTCCGCGGCTCCCACTCCGTCGGCAGCCAGCGTGGTTCCTCGAGCCACCACGCGAACCCCTTCATGCTCCTGCACCGACCTGCGGCCACCGAAGCCTCCGGCGAAGCCATCGGCATGTCCCTGGTCTACTCGGGCAACTTCCTGGCTGAGGCTCAGGTCGACGAGAACTCCACCACCCGTGTCCGTATCGGCATGGATCCCGACACCGTCCGCTGGCAGATCAGCCCAGGCATGGACCTGCAGATCCCCGAGGCTGTGCTGGTCTGGTCCGACGAGGGTCTCGGCGGTGTGTCGGACGCCTACCACCGCCTCTATCGCGAGCGGCTCACCGTCGGCCCCTGGCGCGACAAGCCGCGCCCCGTGCTGCTCAATAGCTGGGAAGGCGTCTACTTCGACTTCGACGAGGACGCCATCGTGGAGATGGCTGCTGCCGCGGTGGAGCTGGGAGTGGAGCTCTTCGTGCTCGACGACGGTTGGTTCGGACAGCGTGATGCCGACGATTCCAGTCTTGGTGACTGGACCGTGGACCTGCGCAAGCTGCCCTCGGGTCTGCCCGATCTCGTCGAGCGCATCAACGACCTGGGCCTGCTCTTCGGCATCTGGATCGAGCCGGAGATGGTCAACCCGCACAGCCGCCTCTTCGAAGAGCATCCCGAGTGGGCCGTGGGCATCCCCGGCCGTCCGCGTTCGGAGATCCGCAACCAGCTCGTGCTGGACATGTCCAATGGTGAGGTCGTCGACTACCTCGAGCGGGTCATCGGCAATGTGCTCTCGAGCGCGCCCATCGCCTATGTCAAGTGGGACTACAACCGCGTCATCACCGAGCCCTACGGCGCCTCATTGCCGCCCGAGCGGCAGAACGAGTTCTTCCACCGCTACATGCTCGGCGTGTACGACCTCTATTCGCGCCTCACTGAGCGCTTCCCCGAGGTCCTCTTCGAGTCCTGCGCCGGCGGTGGGGGCCGCAACGACCCCGGCATGCTGGCGTTCGCACCGCAGGTCTGGACCAGCGACGACACCGATGCCGTCGAGCGTCAGCGCATCCAGTACGGCACCTCCATGGCCTACCCCCTGGTGGCCATGGGCGCTCATGTCAGCGCCGTGCCCAATCACCAGACCGGCCGGGTCACGCCGCTCGATACGCGAGCCGCGGTGGCCTTCTTCGGCAACCTCGGCTACGAGCTCGACCCACGCAAGCTGGACGAGGCCGAAGCCGAGCAGGTGCAGGCCCAGATCGCCTGGTACAAGGAGCGCCGCGAGGTCATCCACGGCGGCCGCTTCCATCGCCTGGTCAGTCCCTTCGAGGACGACCGCAACGAGACGGCCTGGAGCGTCGTGGCCGACGATCGTTCACATGCGCTGGTGGGCTGGTACCGCACGCTTTCGGTGCCGCTGCCGGGTCCCTCGCTGCTGCCGCTGCGGGGCCTCGATCCGGAGGCACGCTATCGGGTCACGGTCTGGCCGGAGGCGGACGACGTGCTCACGCGCACCAATGAGCGTGAGCGTGGCGGCGACGAGCTCATGAGCCAGGGCCTGTTCCTTGACGACCACGCCTGGGAAGCGCAGGTGCGCGGAGACTTCCAGGCCCGGATCTTCGAGCTCGTGAAGGTGGCCGAGTGAGTCAGGACGACCTCGCCGTCGGGCAGCCGTTCCCGGTGGGGGTCAACTACTGGCCTCGTCGCAAGGCCATGTACTGGTGGAAGGACTTCGACCGCGACGAGGTAGCCGAGGAGTTCGACATCATCGCCGGGCTGGGCCTGCGCCTGGTGCGCATGTTCCTGCTGTGGGAGGACTTCCAGCCGACGCCCGAGGCGGTCTCGCCCGAAGCGCTGGCCCACCTCGAGACCGTCTGCGACGTAGCCGCCGAGCGCGGGCTCGGTCTCGACGTCACCTTCTTCACGGGCCACATGAGCGGGCCCAACTGGGCGCCCACGTGGCTGCTTGGCGGAGACGAGCCGGTCGCCGGTGGGCGCCAGGTGATCAGTGGGTCCGATCGTGATGCCGGCCCCTACCGCAACCCTTACACCGATCCCGTCGCGCTCGCGGCCGCCGAGCTGCAGATCCGCGAGGTCGTGGGCCGGCTGGCCGGTCACCCCGGAGTGTGGGCCTGGAACCTGGGCAACGAGCCGGACAACTTCGCGCTGCCGCCGTCGGACGAGGCCGGCGTCGCCTGGGTGCGCCGGATGTTCGCGGCCATCGCCGAGCTGGACCCCGAACGTCACCGCACGGTGGGCCTGCACTCTCCTTCACTGAGCAGCCGTAACCATCTGCGCGCGGACCAGGTCTTCGCCGATGCCGACTTCGCGGTCATGCACGCCTATCCCATCTACGCCAACTTCGGCGGCGATCCGCTCGATCCGGACGTCGTGCCCTTCGCCACTGCGCTGACCGCGGCGCTGGCAGGTCGGCCGGCGTTGATGGAGGAGTTCGGTGCCTGTTCCGCACCGCCCGGATCGGAGACCGTGGACTGGCAGTGGTCCAGCCCGTTCATGACCTTCGACCAGGTGATGCTCAGCGAGGAGACGCTGGCCGTACACCTGGCCGAGGTGCTGCCGCGATTGGTCGAGGTGGGGGCGACCGGGGCCATGGTCTGGTGCTACGCTGACTATCACGAGTCGCTCTGGGACCGTCCGCCCTGCGACCACCACCGGCACGAGCGCCACTTCGGCCTGGTCCGGCCCGACGGCTCACTCAAGCCGCACGCGGAGGTGCTGCGCGACTTCATCGCCTCGGGTCCGATCATCGGGGAGCCTTCGCCACGGGCCCGGATCGAGGTCGACGGCGACGCCTTCTACGCCGACCCCGGCACTGCCCTGCCGAGCCTCTTCCGAGCCTTCCGGGAGGGCCGATGAGCGAGCCGCAGCAGATGCCCACCGAGCGACCGCCGTTGCATGTACGCGACGTGCCCGACGAGGACCGCTATGAGGCCCGCCTGGGTGTAGACCCCACACTCGCGGCGCTCATCGACTATCGCCTGCGCGACAGCTGGATAGCACTCATCCACACCGAGGTATGCGAGGGTTTCGAGGGTCAGGGCCTGGGCAGCCGCCTGGTGCGAGCGGTGCTGGAAGACCTGCGCGAGCGGGGTATCAAGGTCGTGCCCAAGTGCCCCTTCGTGCTGGGCTGGCTGCAGCGACACCCGGAGCAGCACGACGTCCTCTTCCGCCCGCTCGAAGCGCCCGAGCCGGACGAACCTGGCACGGCCTAGGTGTAGTCCCCGGGGCTGGTGAGACATCGG
>CAYZDQ010000189.1:0-5260 GCA_964476955.1 uncultured Anaerolineaceae bacterium | reverse complement strand
GAGGATCGCGATCACGGCCATGAGCGACGGTGCCACGCCGCCCCGGCCAGCCAGCGCCAGTCCGCTGCCTCGGCCCGTCGCCACGAGGTCGTCGTCGGCCTCATCGACGGTCGCTGCTCCGCGCCGGAAAGGGAGGAAGCGCCACGCGCCGCGTCGCTGATGGGTCTCGTCGACGCGGCCCATGATACGGCCCACCTGGCGGTTGCGGTCGGCTGGGCGCTCGTCATCATCGGCCAGCCAGCTGCGCACCGCCTGCTCCATGTCGCGGTCGTCCGGCAGCTTCGTCATCGGACTACCTCCCGGCCGTCGACCACCGCTTCAGCTCCGGCCTCATCGACCACCGTCGTTGCTGGGCGCGCGTCGGCCTCCAGCGCCGCGCGCATCTCAGCCAGGGCCCGGTGGAGTCGGGACTTGACGGTGCCTGTCGGGACCCCCAGTACACGTCTGACCTCGTCGAGCGGCAGGTCCAGGTAGTGGTGCAGCACTACTACCGCGCGGTGATCCATCGATAGTCGACGGAAGCCGCGCTCGAGCTGGTCACGGTCGATGACCGCACCGTAGTCACCGTTCGTGCGCGGCTCGGAGGGCGAGCCTCCCTCGATGCCGGGCATCCAGCGCGGCGCTCGTTTGCACTCGGCGTAACAGGCGCGTACGAGCAGCTTGTAGGACCAGGCGTCGTAGCGGGACGGATCGCGCAGCCTGGGCAGGTCGCGCCAGATGCTGACCATCGCCTGCTGCACCGCATCCTCCGCCAGCTGCGAGTCGCGCAGGAGCCGCATGGCCACGGCGTGACACCGGTCGAACGAAACGTTCACGACGCGCTCGAACGCGTCTCGGTCGCCCCCTTGAGCCCGGGCCACCAGACCCTGGTCCACTAGCACCCCCACGCGAAGGACACCGCCACACACGTTGTCCTGAATCGTATGTGCGGCGTCCATCGCCTGGAGGTTCCGTATTCGCTACCGCCGAGCCGCGACGCGCCTAGCCCGCGACGGGCAGCACGCAGTCGTGGCGCGTGATCATGCCGTCGAGTGCATGGAACAGGCAGACCGTTCCGCCGGCCACATCCGACACCTCGGCCCAGGCGAGCTCGCCCTCCGGCGCTTCGAAGTCCACGCGCTCCCCGATCTGGTTGACGCTGCCGCCGGAGCGAGCGACGCTGAGGATCTCCGCGAGGCCGGTGTAGGTCCTGGTCGTGTTCAGGTAGCGAGCCGTGTGCACGGCATCCGGGGCGTATGCCTCGGCCAGCCGATCGGTGGTCGTGCCGAAGCCCCAGCTGCCGCTCAGGCGTTCGTAGACGGCGTCGATGGCAGCCGATGCCTCGGCGTCAGCCAGCCCGACCTTGGGCTGATCGTCGGTGGAGCGTTCGGGCAGCACGCAGTCGTGGCGCGTCATCACGCCGTCGACCGCACGGAACAGGCACGCCGTTCCGCCGGCGAGACTGGCGAAGCTGGCCCAGCGCCACTCCCCGTCGGCCGCCGGGATGTCGACCCGGGGCCCGATGAGCTCGACGCCACCGTAGCCCGCGACCCGACCGATCTCGGCTGGCCCCGTGTACTCGTTGGTGCGGTCGTAGAACGTGGCCGTGTGCACGCCATCGGGCGCGTACACGTCGCTGAGCAGTTCAGGCTCGCCGCTCCAGGCCCGCAGGTTGAGCTCGGTCAGCTCGTCGACCGAGCCGGCAGCGGAGACCGGGACGGTGCTGAGCGCCAGCAACCCGGCACTGGAGATGACGAGGGCGCGACGCGTGATCGCGCGAACGGAAGACAGCATCGGAAGACTCCTTCATGCCATGGTCCGCGTGACCGCTGCCGACGTCAGGCTCAGCGATGACGCGGGTGCGGGCTGCGCGCGATGCACCACGCTCGGCCCTCCTGGATGACGGCGCCACGTCGGCGCCTCTACCGACTACGTGTGCCTGTCGTGGATGATGGGTTCCGTCTCGACTCGAGAGTCCTTCGGCCCTTGCTCATGCCGGGGCGACGGGCAGAGCCTGAGCATCGGAGGTGTGAGATGCGAGCCTTGGCGGCGACGGTGATCCTGCTCATCTCGATGGCGGCGGCTCCCGCGATGGCGGCCGACGATCCCGCCCGTCAGTCCGATGCGCACGCGACGTGGTACCTGGCCCTGGGCGACTCGCTGGCCGCGGGCTACCAGCCGGTCGGCGATCCGGCGAACGACCACAAGACGCGTGCCGGCTATCCCGACCAGCTCTGGCTCATGGCACGCCAGCACTATCCGGGACTGCAGCTCGAGAACCTCGGCTGCCCCGGTGCCAACACCGAGACCATCTGGCTCGATTACCCGCGCTGCTCGTACCCGCATGGCAGCCAGATGGACGAGGCCCTGGCCTTCATCGACGAGCACCGCGACGAGCTGGCCTTCATCACCATCGACATCGGCTTCAACGACTTCGAGTGCACCGATGCGCTCGAGTGCCTGCTGCCCGGGATCGCCGCACTGCAGCGACGGCTGCCGCCGATCCTGGCCGAGCTCCAGGCTGCAGCACCGGGCGTGCCCATCGTGGGCATGAACACCTACGATCCGTACCTGTCGCTGTGGTTCGACGAGGAGACACGGTCGCTATCGGGACAGTCGGTCGTGGCGATCCAGCTCATCAACGCGACGTTGGAGATCGTCTACGCCGATGCGGGCGTGCCGGTCGCAGACGTGGAGGAGGCCTTCGAGATCACCGATTGGGAGACCATCGTCCCCATGGCCGGTCGGGGGGACGTGCCCCGGAACGTGGCCCTGCTCTGTGAGCGGACATGGCTCTGCCACGAGCCGCCGCTGGGTCCGGACCGGCACCCCAACGCCCTGGGCTTCAGGGTCATGGCCGAGGCCTTCGCGCAGGAGCTCGGCCTGGATCCGGTAGGGGTGGACCTGGGACCTCGCGACTAGCTGATCGCGTCCCCGGTCGTGATGGCGGTGCCGCCAAGACGCGTGATGACGTCGACCTCCAGCCTGGGCGCGTCCTCGGGCAGGTCGTCTGGCGAGGTCACATCCACAGAGGTCTCGCCACCGCCGACGAGCGTCTCGTTGACGGTCACGTCCCAGTCGTCTCGGACGATGATGGCCAGGCCGCCCAGGGTGTTCTCGGCCAGCACGCGTGCACCCGCCGGGTCGATGACGGCGTCGCGCAGATCGACCTTGGCGCCCCCGAGGACCACGCTCACCTCGGCGCTGCGCAGCCCGCCCGCGCGGCTGCTGAACTCGAGTCCGTCGAGGCAGACCATTCGGCGGAACTCGTCGCTGACCTCGCTGCCCTCCTGGAACTGCTTCGAGACGACGCGTGCCGCGAATCGCGTGACGACGACGCTGGTGGTGATGAGCAGCAACAGCTTGAGCAGCGGGCGCATGGGTCCTCCTCCTGGCGCCGGACGGAACCGGCTCGTGTGCCGTTGACGATACTCGGTCAGCGCAGAGACCTACCCGTCGATGCGCCCGCCCGAAGTGGGCGGAACGGCACTGTCTTGGGAGACGGACTCGGTCGACCCTTGCACTGGGTGTCTCTGCGCGCGTACCGCAGGGGTTCGGGTAGACGTGCCCTTGGCTCTCCATGCTCAGGAGGAGATCATGCCTACGGTCGACCAGGCCATCGACGAGTTCCTGTCCCAGAAGCGCATCGCTGTCGCGGGTGTCTCACGCGACGCCGGCGGGTCGCATGCCAGCAACGGCATCTACTCCCGCTTCAAGGAGCGCGGCTTCGAAGTCTTCGCGGTCAATCCCAACGCCGACACGGTCATGGGTGACACCTGCTACCACAGCGTCAAGGACATCCCCGATGGCGTGGACGCCGTGGTCATCGCCACCAACCCGAAGGACTCGCTGTCGGTGGCACAAGACTGCAAGGAAGCCGGCGTGGACAAGGTCTGGTTCCACAAGAACTTCGGCGCCGGCAGCTACTCCCAGGAAGCGCACGACTTCTGCCGCGAGAACGACATCACCGCGCTCGTGAGCTGTCCGCTCTGGTACGGCCAGACATCGGACGGCTTTCACAAGTTCTTCGGTGCTGCCTGTCGAGTCCTGCGACAAGTCCCGAGCGAGCTGTAGCCGACCGGCAGGAGGGCTGGGCGGCCGAGCTGCTCGAGCCCTCCGACCTTCCGCCCGACACCTCGCCACACGAGGAGCCGCTGCGGCGCACGCTGTGGCGCGTGGTGACGTCGCCCGCGGAGCGCTGGTCGACCTCGGCCGCGACCCGCGCGTGGTGCAGAAGGGCCTTGCCACCGTGCTCGCGCTGGGCGTGCCGCTCTCGGCCGCGCAGCTGGTGCTGTGGTGGCAGGGCTATCCGCCGGCCGAGCTCATCCTCGAACCGCACGCTCTGCAGGTCGTCCTGACCGTGCCCCTGATGCTCGTCGGTCTGGCATTGGCGACCATCGTGATCCAGCTGGCGGTCCCGGCCGAGCACGACCGGCGCTGGGACCCGATCCTTGGCCGCCTGGGGGTGACCAGCGTGACCATGGCTGGCCCGCTCTTCATCGCTCTCGTGACAGCCGTCATCCTGGGGCTGGGTCTGGCGGACCCACAGGTGTGGTGGAACGAGTCCGCCGCCGTGTACTGGTCCGAGCTGGCCTTCGGTCTCTGGTCCTTCGCGCTGCTGCTCCTGGTCGTGCGCGTCAGTACCCAGCGGCGCTGGTTCGTGGTCGTACCCCTGACGGTCCTCGTGCTGCTCGTCTCGGCCGCGCCGTACTTCCCCTTGTGGATGCTCGGCTGACCGGTGGCTGAGCGCGAGCGCCCATCCGACCTCTCGATCTTCATGGCCCGGTTGCGTCGGACGCCCTGGCGGAAGGCGGCGCGCCAGGCGTGGCGCACACGGGGGAGGGACGACCACCTGCTGCTGCCCGAACGTCTGGAGGGCGCGGTCTACGGCCATCTCTGCGGCGACGCGCTGGGTGTGCCCTACGAGTACACCCCGGCTGCGGCCATCGGCGAGGTCGTGTGGCGGGGCCGCGGGACGTATGACCAACCGCCCGGCACCTGGAGCGACGATGGCGCGCTGATGCTGGCGCTGCTCGACTCGTTGCTCGAGGCCGGCTTCGATCCCGCCGATCAGGGCCGGCGGGCGCTGGCCTGGTATGACGACGGCGAGTACGCCGCTGGTGGCGAGGTCTTCGACGTGGGCAGCGCTACGCTCACGGCCCTGCATCAGCTGCGCTCAGGCACGCCTGCCGAAGACGCCGGCGCCGCCTCAGCCAAGGGCAACGGCTCGCTCATGCGCATCCTGCCGCCCGCCTTGGTCCATCGCGAGGCTGACGACGAT
>CAYZDQ010000188.1:0-5273 GCA_964476955.1 uncultured Anaerolineaceae bacterium | reverse complement strand
CCACGCCGTCGTCGTCCTGGTCGAAGAGCGCTGCTGCCACGCTCGCGCACTGTCCGGCCGCCGTGCAGGTTTCCCGATCCGCTACGATCTGCATGTCGCCTCCGAGTGACATCTTGGGTGAGCGCTCAGCCTATGGTCGAGCGTCGCGTACGACCATGGCCTTATCATCCAAAACATGGACGATCCACTCAGGTCCGGTCGAAGGCGGCGCCGTTCCGAACCGCGGAGAAGCGGGTCGGGCAGCGTGGATCAGGCGGGACACGGCACGCCCATAGCGGAGACCGATGGACGAAACGATCCGGACCCGTTGTCCGGCGGCCCCGCCCTGGTGGGTGCCAACTGGTACCGCTTCCGCTCCACCGAGCACATCCGCCACGAGCTCGTGGTCACGCTCTGTTTCGTGTGGGTCGTCCAGGGTTCCGGCGTCATCCGGACCGGTGGCCGCGAGTTCCCGATGCGTGGCAGCGCGATGCTGCGCATGCCGTGGCGACACACCGTCGAGTACCTGCCCGACCCGGTGTCGCCGTTCGTGGTCGGGACGATCCACCTTGTGCCGTGGCACGAGTTCGGTGTAGCGGTCGAGCCGCGGCCGCCGTTCACACCCGGAGACCCGCTGCTCGATGTGCCCTACCGTCGGGCGACCGACCGACACGAGGGCCCCAAGTTGCTGACGAGTCGCTCCACAGGGGCGCGCAACATCAGCGCGCTCGGCACCTACGCCATCGATCGGTTCCTGGCCGGTCCCGTCGACGAGTACACGAGCCGTGCGCTGGGCACGCTGATCGCGGAAGAGAACGCGAGGCTCAACGCGGCTGAGGCATCGACGGTGAGCACGCCGGTCGCCCTGGAGCTGATGACAGACTTCGTGGAGGCCAACATCGACACACACCTCTCGGTCGCGCGCATCGCTGCAGCCGGCAATTGCAGTACCGCGACCGCTCAGCGGCTCTTCGCACGCCATACGGGGCTCTCGGTCCTCGCCTGGGTACGCGGTCAACGCATGGAACGTGCCGCGACGCTGCTCCGAACCACCAGCCTGCGAGCTGGCGAGGTCGCGCGCATGGTCGGCTACTCCGACCCGCTGTACTTCTCACGGGTCTTTCGCGCGACCTACTCGGTGCCTCCGAGCCGGTATGCGCGCGGGCAGCTGAGACCGTAGCTGCCCAGCCACGGACGAGCCGCAGCTCCGACCCTGTGGCGAGTGGTTCGAGCCTCGTAGTCCTTCGAGGAATCAAAGAACGACCCCGGCCCGCTGCTGCGGACTGGGGTCGTTTCGTGTGTGCGGGGTCAGCCGGCGGCTGCCTCGACGTTCTCAGGCGTGTAGATGGTGAACGGGCCCATCAGGACGCGGAGGGCATCCACGTCGGGGCGGGTGGGATCCTTCTCGATGGTGAACTCACCCATGCGGCCGGCCGCGAAGGTCTCGCCCTCGACACCCTCGATGGCGCCGGTCTCGAGCAGGTAGCTCACGTAGGTAGAGAGGTAGCCGAGGTCGACGAAGGACCACAGTGCGAACTCAGGCGCACAGCCGGCCATCGTGAAGTCGACCATCTCGCTGGGCAGACCCAGACCGGAGACGGCCACGTCCTCACACAGACCCTCATCCTGCATAGCCTTGGCGGCTGCGGCGATGCCGACCGTCGTGGGGGCCATGATGACCTCGAGGTCCGGATACTTGTCAACGAGCGCGATGGCGGCGTTGTAGCTGTCCTCGGACTTGTCGTTGCCGTAGACGGTCTCGACGGTCTCGATGCCGCCGTACTTGTCGGGGTCTCCGGCGATGGCCGCATCATAGGCGGCCAGCCAGGCGTTCTGGTTGGCGGCATCGGGCGACGCGGAAACCACGCCCACCTGGCCACCATCCTCGCCCACGAGCGAGAGCGCCATGTCGGCCATGGTGCTGCCCATATCGTTGAAGTCGACCTGCGCCACGAAGACGGTCTCACCCTCAGCGGACGGGATCGGCGAGTCCCAGGTCACGACCTTGGTCCCAGCCTCCTGCGCCGCAACGGCGACCGGCGCGATCTGGTCACCAGCGTTGTTCGAGAGCATGACCACGTCGAAGCCCTGCGTGGGCGCGTTGGTGACCATCTCGATCTGGCCGGCGACGCTGTTGTCGGCCGTCGGGCCATTGAAGGTCGGCGCGGTGGCGATGCCGAGCTCGGTGGCGGCCTCCTGGGCGCCCTCGTTGGCCTGGTCGAACACGATGATGCCGAGGAACTTCGGCAGCAACAGCATGTTGACATCCTGGCCGGGTTCAGCCATCGCGGCATCCTGAGCCGTGACCGCCGGTGCGGCTACGGCCGAGACGGTCAGCGCCAGTGCTGACGCGACAGCGATAGTCCTGCGCATGGGGCAACTCCTCCTCTTGCAGTACTTCCCCTCGGGCTAGCGCCCGACTCGTGGGACCATCCTAAGACGCTGATAGGGCCAGCGCCAGCCCGAATGGCAAACGTCTTCAGTCGGCTCTCTCGGTGGCGTCCGGACCGGCCCGCGAGGCGCGAGCGGCACGCGCCAGTGATCGGCGGCGAGCCCAGCCCTGGTACGACTCCATCATGTTGGGCAGGAGCACCGAGAGGATGAGCAGCAGGCCCACCACACCTGTCTGCGTGTGGCCGGCCACGTTGCTGAGGCCCAGGCCGTTGCGGATGTTGAGCACCAGCATGGTCGAGAGGAAGACACCCAGCATCGTGCCCGAGCCGCCGAAGATGCTCACACCGCCTAGCAGCACGATGGTGATGATGTCCAGCTCCCAGCCGAAGGCGGTGCTGCCACGGACCGCACCCAGGTGCGAAGCCAGTAGCACACCGGCCACGGTCGCGGTCATGGCGCTGATGACCATGACGGCCATCTTGTGGCGTCGGACCGCCACACCCGAGTACTCGGCCACGTCCTTGTTGCTGCCGATGACGTAGTTGCGGCGCCCGAAGCCGGACTTGCCAAGTACGACCGCGGCCAGGATGAGCAGGCCGAAGTAGATGAACATCGCGAAGGGTACGCGGTCGATGATGGGCATGGCATCGAGCACGCCGATGAGGTCGCTCACCGGCTGCTGGCCCATGTCCTCGAACCAGGTCGGGAAGGCGGTGTCCTGGTTGCCGATGGAGCGGCCCTCGATGAGCATGAAGGCCAGTCCCCGGATGCCGATCAGGCCGGCGAGCGTGACCACCAGCGAGGGCAGGCCCACGATGGCCACCCAGAAGCCGTTGAAGAGGCCGATGCCCAGGCCCGCGAGGAGGGCCAGCACGATGCCGATCTCGATGGGCACACCGGCCTCCCAGGCCACGGCCACGACGACCGCCGCGAGGCCCATGACCGAGGCTACGGAGAGGTCGATCTCACCATTGATGATGACGAAGGCCATGGCCAGCACGACGATGGCCTTCTCGATGCCGATCCACCACAGGTTGACCTGGTTCTGGTAGCCCAGGTCGCCGAACAGGTAGTTCGGGGCGAACAGCGTGTTGACCGCGATGACGAAGACGAGGATGGCAAGCAGCAGGCCTTCCCACGACTTCAGGCGCGAGATGATGCGCTGGCTCACGGTGGGTGCGCTATCCATGGCCACCTCCCGCGGGTGCGCCAGGCGGCCCGGCTCTGGCCTCATCGCGCTGGCGAGCGCGCAGCCAGACCTTCTGGAGCCGCTTGTTGATGACCACGTCGCCGGCCACGGCCAGCAGGATGAGCAGGCCCAGCAGGAAGTCGCGGGTGAAGTCGCTGATGCCGATCCAGCGTGCCAGCGACAGGTCAAGCACGGCGATGAGCACCGCGCCCAGCATCACACCGATGGCCGACCCGGAGCCGCCGAAGATGTTGGCGCCACCGACCACCACAGCCGCGATGACGGCCATCTCCAGGCCTCGCGCGGAGTCGACGGTGATGGTCCCGAACTTGGCCATCTGCATAAAGCCACCCAGGCCGGCCAGAGCGCCACAGCCGAGATAGGCCAGGAAGACGTCGCGCTGCTTGGGCAGTCCGACCATGCTGGCTGCGTCGGGATTGGAACCGATGGCATAGAGGCGCCGGCCGTAGGGCAGGTAAGCCAGCATCAGCTGGACCACGGCCACCACGATGAGCGCGATGAGGAAGATGAGCCTGACGTCCGCCCGCCCGAACTCGAGCAGCGTGGTGCCGGGGAAGTGGACGATCCAGTCGGGCAGCCCACGCGTCTCGATGGTCTGCGCGTTGGCCATGGTGATGAGGAACGAGCGGTAGATGGCCAGGGTCGCGAGCGTGGTGATGATGGCCGGCACGCGCCCGTAGGCCACGATGACACCGTTGATGCCGCCCATGATCACGCCGATGCCCATGGCGAGGAGCACGAGCACGACCGGATTGATGTCGTTGGCCTGGGTCGCGATGTACCCGGACGACCAGGCCACCAGGGCGACCTGGGAACCGACCGACAGGTCGAGGTTGCGGGTCAGTACCACCAACAGCTGGCCCACGGCTACGACCGCGATGATGGGGAACTCCGTGGTGATGCGGTTGAACGTCCGACCCGTCAGGTAGTTCTCGATCTGGGTCGAGAAGAAGAGGATGATGCCGATGATGATCAGGACCGTGATGACCTCACGGACCTGACTTGGGCGCAGCCTTCGCAGCAGGGAGTCGGTCATGCGCCCGTCACCGTGGTCGGCACTGGCTCGACCTGGCCCATGGCCTGCGCCAGGATCTCCTCCTGGGTGGCGCTGGCAGCGTCGACGATGTCCATCTGGCGACCCTCACGCATGATCAGGATGCGGTCGCTCATGGGCAACAGCTCGGGCAGGTCCGAGCTGATGAGGATGATGGCGATGCCTTCCTTCACCAGCTCATCGATGAGATGGTGGACCTCCACCTTGGCGCCGACGTCGATGCCGCGCGTGGGCTCGTCGAGGATGAGGATGCGTGGCTTGGTGTCGAGCCACTTGGACAGCACGACCTTCTGCTGGTTGCCGCCAGAGAGCGATGAGGCCGGCGTCTCGACGGTCGGTGCGCGGATGGCCAGGCGCTCGCGGAAGTCGAGGGCGGTCGCCCGCTCCAATGACTTGCGGATGAGGCGGAGGCGGTTGAGGTACCGGTCGAGCGAGGGCAGCGTGATGTTGGCCGCGATGGACTGGTTGAAGATGAGTCCGTGCCCGCGACGGTCCTCGGTGGCGTAGGCGATGCCCAGGCCGAGGGCGTCACTGGAGCTCTTGATGTGCACGTCCTTGCCGTCGAGCACGACTCGTCCGGTGTCCGCCGGATGGATGCCGAAGCCCTTCACCTGGACGAAACCTTCGACTACGTCA
>CAYZDQ010000187.1:0-5293 GCA_964476955.1 uncultured Anaerolineaceae bacterium | reverse complement strand
CTGACCTTCCACTCGCCCGAGTTGATCGTGCGCACGAGACGGTTCGAGCCGTGCGTGGAGTGGATGCGCAACATCGCGTGGGTCGCGTCAAGCGGCTCATCGAGCACAAACGACTGGTCAATCGGGAGCGGGGTCAGCTCATCCTGCAGCACCGTCTGCCAGGTCTGGCCGTCAGTGGAAAGGGCGAGCTCGAAGCCGCGGGGCGCGCTGTCGTAGGCCCCGCCTCGCGCCAGCGGGTTGAGGATCGTGCCAGCCACGGGCAGCGGCGCATCCCCGGCAAGATCGACGATGAGCTCGAGCGGGCTGCCGTCGTGCCCGAGCCCGAAGCCGGCTCCGGCGGGCGTGACGTCGTCATACAGGAAGAGCTCTCGGTCAGCCTTGACCGTGTTACCGGGTTCGCCACCGAGCGCGGCGCCGGCGATGTTGAGACCGCCGGCCAGCTCGATGGGTACGGGCCACGCGAGGTGTGAGCCGGCGGCCTCCGTAGCGGGGGCGGCATCGAGCGAGATCACGCCCGTGGCGTAGCCGCCATCGGCCGCGACCGCCGTCGCGTACAAGCGCACCGGGGCGTCTGCCCACAGGTCGGCCCGCGTCTCGATCAGCGCCGGCACCGACTCGCTGGCACCGGGTGCGAGCGTGACCGCCTCGTGCTCGGGCTCCAGCGCCCACGCGTAGTGGCTACTGCGTGTCACCAGCTCCAGGTCCAGCGCCTCATCGCCCTCGTTGGTGAGGGTGATGGTGGCTTCGACGCGCTGCCCCTCGGGCCAGTAGGCCGCCAGCTCCTCGGTCGCGGCAGTCAGCTCGACGGCCACCGGCAGGGGCTCAGGCACATGAAGTGCGTCCCAGCCAGGAGCGTCCACGGTCACGTCGTAGTCGCTGTCGGTGATGATCTCGAGGTACAGCGGCACGCCGGTAGGAGCGTCGGCGGCCACGAACGATCCGTCCTCCTGCCGCGCTAGCTCCACGCGCTCCTCCCGGTTCGGACCGTGGAATAGCCGGGCGGAGGGACGTCCTCCCTCGATCGCGATGTGCACCGGCCCCGGCGAGGCCAGAGCGGGTAGCCAGACAGCATCGAGGCCATCCTCGCGCGACGCCAGCGAGCCGCTCCAGCTCAAGCTGGCCGGTGCTGCCCGGGCGAACCCGGCGGCGTCATTCGGCTCGGCGTCGGGTGGCACGGCCCACGCGTCCAGCGGTGTCGTGCTGAACTCGTAGCGACCATCGCTCTCCGCGAGATTCCGCAGCTCGAGCAGGTAGTCACCCGGCTGGAGCAGGAACTGAGAAGCCAGGGCCGTGCCCAGCTCACGCGCCCGCAGCCGCGAGACGGCGCTGTTGCCCGTGTACAACGTGGCACGGATGTCGGCCTCGGGCGATTGCTCCAGCTGCAGCCCGACGAGCTCGGGCGCAGCCAGCGTGAAGCGGAAGTAGTCGTAGTCCTCGAGGCCCGGCAGACGCCCCGTTCGGCGTTGGCCCAGCCCATAGGGTTCCGCGCGCAGGTCGTCGCTGTTGGGCTCCCGCTCCGCTTCGGGATCCCGCAGGCCCATGGGCGTAGCCTCGAGCTCGTACTGGCCGTCGCAGGCACGCACGAGGAATCGGTGGGTGCCCGGCACGAGGTACAGGTCGTCGAGCACGGCGGATGTCCCATCGCAGCCCGGGCTCGCCCGCGCGACCACATCGTTCCCGGCGCGGATCCAGTACAGGTAGTCGATCTGCTCCCCGCTGGCCTCGATCCGCCACAGCTGCGCGTCCGTCTCGATCTCCAGGGCATGCATGTCGATGTCGCGGTAGTGCGAGCGCCCGCTGACTCCGAGCGCGGGGTCGATGGGGCTCGCGGTCACGAACGCGTCGTTGGGCTCGGCTTCGTAGTCGGCGGCGCGCGCCCTGCTCGCGTCCAGCTGCAGCTCGTACGACTCGCTCCCGTCGACGGAACCGTGCACCCGAACCACGTAGTCACCCGGGTCGAGGGCCAGGTCGCGCAGCGGCAGCTCCGAGGCCGAGCGACACTGGAGTCTCTCACCCTCGGGCGTCATCAGGCACAGCTCCCGCGACTTCTCACTGCCGCTGGACAGGGCGATGTCACGCAGCAGCTGATCGCCGGGTGCGACGGAGAAGCGGAAGTGGTCGGTGTCACTGCCCACCCGCGCAAGGCGACCCGGCACGCGCGCTCCGTCCTCGATCGGGACGGCCTCCTCGATGCGGTCGTTGGGCTCGGGGTCGAAGCGCACAGGCTCGCGAGAGCCGCGCAGCTCGAAGATGAAGTCCTCCCGACCGGCATCGGCGATGGTGATGCCATAGGTGCCGGGTGCCAGGGCCAGATCGAAGAGCGCGGCCCGGTCGGAGGCCGAGGAACCGCCGAGGTCGCGTCCTTCGGCGTCGTCCAGACGCAGGCGCACGTGCTCCCCCTCGGGGCCCACCGCTTCGAGCTGCCAGAACTCATCGGGCGTGGTGATGGTCCAGGCGAAAGCGGCCGTGGCCTCGCTGGCGTCCCCGGTGACCTCGAAGGCATCGGTCACGGCGACCGGCCCGTCATCGGCGGCAGCCGCATGCAGTGGGAGGGCCGAGACGAGCAGCCCCAGGACGAGCATCGATACGGATACTCGACGAGCGACGGGGGGATGGTCGCGCATGATCGGCGCAGGATACCTGTGCTGGCGGCCGCTGACACCCCCTTTCTGGTCCAGCGGGTGCTGGCGAGACCTGCGCTACGCTGACCGGCGATGACCACACCCCCGGGCAACGGGGACCCGGCGCTCCCCGAGCCGCGCGAGGACCCGAAGGAGACGTCCCGCTCCACCAACGTACCCGCCGACGCGGCAGGCGGCCACGCGGCAGGTGGCCACGCGGCCGGAGACACAGCCGCTCCTGGACCAGGGGGTTGGGACCGTCGCGCCATCGCCGGGACAGCGCTGCTCGTCAGCCTGTTCGTGGTCATCGGGCTGTTCGCGGCCTGGACGGTCACGCCCGCACCGGACGAGGAGTCCCTCGCGCGGCCGGCGGACACCGAGGTGGTGCTGGCCGGTGGCGCGCCGATCTCATGGGACCCCGCAGACATCTCCGATGGCCTCTCCGCCCAGATCCTGTCACAGGTGTACGAGGGCCTCACCGCGCTCGATGCCGGCTCCCGCCTGCAGCCGGCCCTGGCCGAGTCCTGGCGCATCGAGCGGGACGGCCGGCGCCTTGTCTTCGAACTGCGTGAGGGCCTCACCTTCAGCGATGGCAGCCCGCTCACTGCCAACGATGTGCGGCGCTCCTGGCTGCGCGTGATCGACCCGGATCGACCGAGCCCGCTCTCGAGCCTGCTCGACGACGTCGCCGGCGCGGCGGCATACGCACGAGGTGAGGGGAGCGTGGACGCCGTCGGACTGCACGCGGATGGACGCACGCTCACGGTCGACTTCGAGCAGCCCGCCAGCTACTTCCCGGCGGTGGCTGCCTCGCCCACCCTGGCGGTGGTGCCACCATCCATCACGCGGGGAGGCCCGGGCCTCGACAGCGACGCCTTCGTCGCGAGTGGCGCCTACGTCCTCGCCGGGCAGGAGCCGGAAAGCCTCCGACTCGCACGCAATGAGCGCTACTGGGCGGGTCCGGCTCCGATCGGCGACATCACCATCGTGACTGACGCCGGTGGTCGCAGCAGCGTCGACATCTTCGAGGATGAGGCTGTCGACTGGACGCGGCTCGCGCGCAGCGACGCCAGCTGGATCCGCTACGACCGCTATCTCGGCCCGCAGCTGCGCCACACCGATGAGATGGCCGTCCAGCTGCTCGGCTTCGACGCGCTGGAGCCACCATTCGACGACCCGCGCGTACGCCGTGCCGTGGCCATGGCCGTGGACTGGCGCGGCCTGGCCGCGCTCGACGGGGCGAACGGTGCACCACCGACCTCGATCGTGCCGCCGGGAGTGGCCTCACGCGGTGACGACGACTATCTGCTGGCCCACGACCCGGAGGCCGCCCGCACGGAGCTGGCGGCGGCCGGCTACCCCGGCGGTGACGGCTTCCCGGTCGTCTCGCTGGCCACCTACGGCGTAGGACCGAGCGAGGCCATCGCTGCCGACCTGGCCCGCGAGCTGGGCATCGACGTGCTCGTCGAGCGCCGCGGCTTCGAGGAACACGGGGTCCTGCTCGAGCAGGACACGCCCGACATGTGGACGCTGGCCTGGAGCGCCGACTATCCCCACGCCCACGACTTCCTGGGTCTGCTGCTTGCGAGCGACAGCTCGGTCAACGCGAGTGGCTGGGCCGATCCGGCCTTCGACGCCCTCATCGAAGCGGCGGCGGCTACGGGGGACCAAGAGGAGCAGACCCGCCTCTACGGCGAGGCGCAGACCATCGTGCGCGAGGAGGCGCCACTCATCCCCATGGGTTACGGCGTCAGCTGGTGGCTCAGTCGCGACGGCCTGCGCGGCGGGCACATCTCGGGCGTGGGACTCATGCGCTATGCCGATCTCGAGTGGGCCGGCTGATGCGAACACCGGCCCTGCCCCGGACCGTCGACGCGGGCATCCTCACGCTGCTGCTCACGTTGGGCCTCGCCGCCACCGCCTTCGGGGCGCCGGAGGTGCGCTTCGAGGCACCGACCGCCACGGGCGCCTTCGGCGAGGACGTGACGATGACCACGACGTTCACCTCGGATACGCCGCCGTCGCGCGTGGAGCTGCTGGCTCGGCAGCCCGGCGACGACAGCGATCGTGTGACCATCGCCCGGGTGGAGCCGGCCAGCGATGGCTGGCAGGCCACGGTCGTGCACACCGGCCACGTCGTGCCCAACACCAGCTGGGACTATCGCTTCCGGGTAGTGACCCCAGAGGGCGACGCCGTCGGGCCATCGGCCACGCACCGCCTGCTCGACACACGCTTCGAGTGGGACGTGCTCGAGGGAGAGCACGTCAACGTCTGGACCTACGAGGGCGGCGAGCGCTTCGCGCGGCGCGCCTCGGAGATCGCCGAGACAGCCCTGGCCGCGGCCGCTGAGATGCTCGGCGTCGAGGACGTGGCCCCGGTCGACTTCCTCATCTACACCGATACGCGTGAGTTCCGCCAGGCCATGGGTCCGGCCACCCGCGAGAACATCGGCGGCCAGGCGCACCCCGCCATCCGCACGCTGTTCAGCCTCATCGAGCCGCGCCAGATCGACTCCGATTGGGTCGAGGAGGTCATCACCCACGAGCTCGCCCACCTCGTCTTCCACGACGCAGTGGACAATCCCTACCAGTACCCGCCGCGCTGGCTCAACGAGGGGGTCGCGGTCTATCTCTCGCGCGGCCATACCGCGGGCGACCGGGCGCAGGTGGAG
>CAYZDQ010000186.1:3390-5350 GCA_964476955.1 uncultured Anaerolineaceae bacterium | reverse complement strand
CGTCGACGGCTTCCTGCGACCGCTCTTCGGTCAGGGCGCCTGGCTGCTGGGGATCCTGCTCATCGTCGCGGGCGTGCTCGTCGAGCGCGCTCCCAGCGTCGACTACAGCTGGATCACCGTGGCCGTGGGTGGGCTCATCGTCTTCGTCGGCGGGCAGGGTCTCATCCACCTGTTCAGCGGCAAGGGCGATGGCGCCGACGATCTCAAGCAGGGTGGGGGAGCGCTGGGCGAGATGCTGGCCTCGACGCTGTCGGGCCTGGTCAGCCCGGTGGGCGCCTTCGTCATCCTCGTGGGTGTCGTGCTGGTCGGCATCCTGCTGCTCTTCAATATCACGCTGGTGGCCTTCGTGACCCCGTTCGTCGACGGCGGTCGAGCGGCCTGGGCCATGGCCACTGCCGGTGTGGCCAACACGCAGGGTGCGTTGCGCGAGCGTCGAGAGGCCGGTGCCCAGCAGGCGGCGGTGATGCCGGCAACCCGTCCCGCGCGCGGCCGTCGGATCCTGGGCCGAGAGCCGGAGCCGGAGCCCGAGCTGCCCGCGCCCACACCCAGCCCCGCCCCCGTGAGCCAGACCGTATGGCAGAGCAGTGGAGCGAAGCGCGAGGCCAAGCCCGTGGCACCGGCGGCGACCGCGACCGCGCTGGCCGAGCCCATGGCCGGCGACACCAGTGACGACATCGTGCCTCCCCACCTGGCGACTGCCGCGGCGGGTGCTGCAGGCGTGGAGAAGCCGGCCCTCGACGCATACGGCGAGAACGAGAAGGACGAGGCCCATCCGGACGCGGCCGAGGTGGCTCGCCGCCGGCTGCACCAGAAGGACTGGCGCCTGCCCAGCGTGACCCTGCTCGACCCGGCTACGGAGACCGCCGACGTGCAGCGCCACGACCACGAGCAGAACGTGCGCATCATCGAGGAGAAGCTGCGCTCGTTCTCCATCCCGGCTACGGTCGTGGGCACCAACACCGGCCCGGTCGTGACCCAGTACGAGGTGCGGCCGGACGCGCGCATCAAGCTCAGCCGGATCGAGGGCCTCGCCGACGACCTGGCCATGGCCCTGGCCGCGCGCAGCATCCGCATCGAAGCTCCCATCCCCGGACGTGACGTGGTCGGCATCGAGATCCCCAACCACGCCTCGGAGATGGTCGGCTTCCGCTCGGTCTACGAGGACGCGGACATGTCCGGCGCCAAGAGCGACCTGTTGTTCGCGCTCGGCCGTGATGTCTCGGGCAAGCCCTACGCGGTCGATCTCGGCCGCATGCCGCACCTGCTCATCGCCGGGGCTACCGGATCGGGCAAGAGCGTCTGCGTCAACTCCATCGTGACCAGCATCCTTATGCGCGCCAAGCCGACCGAGGTGCGCTTCGTGCTGGTCGACCTCAAGCGCGTGGAGCTGGCGCCGTACGGGCGCATCCCGCATCTGCTCACCGACGTGATCATGGAAGCCCAGGAGGCACGTGCCGCTCTGGCCTGGGCCGTGGGCGAGATGGAGGAGCGCTACAAGCTGTTGGCCAAGTCGACGACGCGCAACATCGCGGCCTACAACGAGCGCCCGGAGCTCGACGAGACCGAGCGCATGCCGTACATCGTGCTCATGATCGACGAGCTGGCGGACCTCATGATCCAGGAGGGCCGCAAGGTGGAAGAGCCCATCGTCAAGCTGGCCCAGAAGGCTCGCGCGGTCGGCATCCACCTGGTGCTCGCCACGCAGCGGCCCAGCGTCAACGTCGTCACCGGTCTGATCAAGGCCAACGTGCCCAGCCGCATCGCCTTCGCCATGGCCTCGATGATCGATAGCCGCACGGTGCTCGACCAGCCTGGAGCGGAGGACCTGATCGGGCGTGGCGACATGCTCTACCAGCCCGCCGACCTGCCGCGCCCCGTGCGCATCCAGGGTGTCTTCGTCTCCGATGCCGAGGTCAAGGCCGTGGCCGATCACTGGCGCGAGCAGGAGCCCGAGCCGCCC
>CAYZDQ010000186.1:0-3380 GCA_964476955.1 uncultured Anaerolineaceae bacterium | reverse complement strand
CTACGATCCCAACGTGCTCTCGAGCTCCGGCGACGGCGACGATGGCGAGAACGGCGAGTTCGCCTGGCTGGCCAGGATGGCCGAGGACGAGCTCACGCCGCGGGCTGCGGAGCTGGTCATCCTCACGGGCAAGGCCAGCACCTCGATGATGCAGACCAAGCTGAAGGTCGGCTTCAACCGGGCCAGCCGGATCATCGACGAGCTCGAACGCGTGAGGGTCGTGGGTCCCCAGGATCCGCGCAACCCGGCGGTGCCCCGCGCGGTCTACGGTCCCGACAACTGGCTCAAGGGCCCGGACGACGTCGACGCTCCGTAGGTTTCGCGATTCTTCACCCGATTCGGTGTCCACGAACCATCGATAGCGGGTAGACTGCATGGAACGTCACGGCTGCCGTGGTCGTCGACGTTGCCGTGAATGAGTGAGGGCTCCATCGCCGGATGACCGCGCGCCAAGAAGCACGCGTCGGGACTCGAGCGACGAGCGGGGATACGTGGTCGTACGAGACCCAGCGTGCCCCCCATGTCGGTGAGATCCTGCAGACCGCCCGCGAGCGCAAGGGTGTCGATCTGTCTCGCGCCGAGCGCGAGACAAAGATCCGTGCGCGTCACCTCATGGCGCTCGAAAGCGGCGACATCGCGGACCTGCCGGCACCCGTCTACGCCAAGGGCTTCCTGCGCAACTACTCCACCTACCTCGGGCTGGATGCAGAGGAGATGCTGGCTCGCTGGCGCCAGGAGATCGACCAACCGCGCTCGGCGGACACCCCCAGTGTCAAGCCTCCGCCGCAGCCGATCACCGCACCCAGCCGCGGCTTCAAGTTGACCAGCGGCCTCATCGTCGCGCTCGTGCTCGCGGCCATCGTCTTCACCTTCGTCGGCTACGTCGGCCTGCAGCTCGTCCGGTTCACGCAGAATCCGGAGATCAGCCTCAGTGGCCCGGCCGTCCGCCAGCTGCAGCCGGGCTCGGACTTCGTCACCCTGCGCGGCAATGGCAGCCCGCTCGCGGCCATCACCGCCACCGGTGCGGACACCGGTGGTGCGGACCAGATCGTGCGCACGGCTGACGC
Organism: uncultured Anaerolineaceae bacterium; assembly: GCA_964476955.1. Classification (GTDB taxonomy): domain Bacteria; phylum Chloroflexota; class Limnocylindria; order Limnocylindrales; family CSP1-4; genus JAFMJV01. The sequence continues at coordinate 2,313 of CAYZDQ010000186.1, read as the reverse complement.
CGATACCAGCGGCTCGTGGGCCGTGACCCTGCCCGTGGTCAAGGGCGAGAACCACTTCACCATCGTGGGCAAGGACCCAGAGACCGCGCGCGACTCATCCCCGTTGAAGGTCATCGTCTCGGTGCCCGTGGCGGACGCCGGCCTGCCCGAAGGGGACCTCGGTCCCGTTCTGCCGGAAGGGGTCGAGGACACGAACATCACCGGCATCCCCTCGGCGGAGCTGAAGCTGCTCGAGCCACAGAAGGGGATGCAGACGAAGAACGGCAAGGTCGAGGTCCTCGGCACCAGCGACGCCGAGACCGTGACCATCAGCTTCGAGTGGCGGGGCAACGTCGACGCTGCCAAGAACCCGCCCCCGCCGAAGGTGCTGTCGGTGAAGGACGGCCAGTTCCGCGGCAAGTTCCAGCTGCCCAAGGGCCGCTGGGTCGTCTGGGCCAGCGCCTCGATCGACGGCGGCTACCCGGCCGTGGAGGAGGTCGGGGTCAGGTCGCTTAACGACAAGATGACGGTCAAGGTCGAGGCCATCGACGGCCAGACGCGCGTGAAGCTGACCAAGCCGAACGGCGACGTCATCGCCGAGAAGGTCATCCTCAAGGACGGCCAGAAGCAGACGTGGACCGTCGACCCCGATGTCATCCTGCGCGTCGGCAACGCCAAGGCAGCCAACGTGACCGTGGACGGACAGTCGCGCGGCCAGGTGGGCAAGAACGCGGTGGCCGTGGAGTGGCGGATCAAGCAGGGCGAGAAGCCGAAGGTGATCGACTGACCCTCGAGGGCGAAGGGGGGCTGGCGGCGCTGGCATCCCGCCTGCAGGAACGTGCGCTTGCGCTGGGGGTCACCGTGGGCACGGCCGAATCCTGCACCGGCGGGCTCATCGGCCACGTGCTGACCGGCCTGGCAGGTTCCAGCGAGTACTACCGTGGCGGAGTGATCAGCTACAGCAACGAGCTGAAGATCGCCCTCCTCGGCGTCTCGGCCGAAGCACTCGAGCATCACGGCGCGGTCTCCGCTCAGGTAGCGCTGGCCATGGCCGACGGCGCCCGTGAGCGATTCGACTGTGACTACGCGGTCTCGGTCACGGGTGTGGCCGGCCCCGGGGGTGGGACCGCCTCGAAGCCGGTCGGCCTGACCTACGTGGCTGCCGCCGGCCCGGACGGGCGTGAGGTCCGTCGACACACCTGGGAAGGCGATCGCAGCTCGAACAAGGAGCAGAGCGCGGCCGCTGCCTTGCGCCTGCTGTTGGAGCTGCTCGAGGGAGGGGAGCGATGATCCGCGAGGCCGCGGATGTCGCCCGTGGACTCGCTCCCGCCCGCGCACCGCGGCCCATCGAGTCGGGAGAGCGCATCCACGTCATCGGTGCGGCCGGTGCCGGCGCCTCGGCGGCGGCCCTCCTGGCGCACGAGGCCGGCGGCGCGCCCGATGGTTGCGACCCTGGCGCGCCTACGCAGTACACAGCCGCGCTGGAGGCCCGCGGGATCAGCATCGCCCAGGCCCACGCGATCGCCCATGTCGGCGACGGCCGGCCGACTCGCCTGGCGGTGACCAAGGCACTCACCTCTGTGCAGCCTGACCATCCCGAGCTGGTCGCGGCCCGAGAGGCCGGCATACCCATCGAGGCCTGGCAGCAGACCGTGGCCGATGCCGCGGCCAGCCAGGGCGGGCGACTGGTGGCGGTGGCCGGCACGCACGGCAAGTCGACCTCCGCGGGCTGGCTCGTGCACACGCTGGTGACCGCCGGATGCGATCCCGGTGCCTTCGTGGGCGCGATACTGCCGGGCTCCCTGACCGATGGCCTGCCCGCGACCGCACGCTGGGGGGCAGGTGGCGAGTTCGTGGTGGAGGCGGATGAGTACGCCGGCAATTTCGACCCGTACCGACCTGACGTGGCGGTCGTGCTCAATGCGGAGTGGGACCACCCGGACGTGTTCAGGGACCGCACGGCCGTGGTCGATGCCTTCGAGGCTTGGCTCCGCGCGCCCGGAGCGGACGAGCGACTGGTCGTCATCAACACCGGCGATGGAGGTGGACGCGAGCTGGCCGAGCGCCTCGCCGACTGGGGCGATCGAGTCGTAGCGGTCTCCGATGCCGACGATGGGTCGGCCGATGTCAGCTACCGACTGAGCGGCTCGCTACTGTGGCTGAGTGGCCTGCCCGGGCCCGCGCCGCAGGTAGCCGCCCCGCTGCAGCTGGCCGGTGCCCATAGCGCCGCCAACGCTGCCTGCGTCGCGACCGTCGCTGGGCTGCTCGGACTGGGCGGTCACGAGATCGCCGATGGGCTCGCGACCTTTGAAGGCGTCGGCCGTCGCTTCGACG
>CAYZDQ010000185.1:0-5380 GCA_964476955.1 uncultured Anaerolineaceae bacterium | reverse complement strand
GTATTCCTCGTCGGTGGGGATGCGGTGGTGCCAGGCGGCGCTGTCCTCCATGAACGAGACGCCCTTCCCCTTGGTCGTGTTGGCCACGATGCAGTTGGGTCGGCCGGCCTCGAAGGGGAGGGCCGCGAAGGTCTCGAGCAGGGCCGCGTGGTCGTTGCCGTCGACCTCGCGCACGGTCCAGCCGAAGGCCGCGAACTTCTCCGGCAGCGGGTCCAGGCCCATCGTGGTCTCGGTGCGGTCGCCCTGCTGCAGGCGGTTGCGGTCGACGATACAGACGAGCTTGTCGAGCTTGTAGTGGGCCCCGGCCATGGCCGCCTCCCACATGGAGCCCTCCTGCAGCTCGCCGTCGCCGGTGAGCACGAACGTGCGCCGATCGGCGCCATCCATGGCACCCGAGAGGGCGATGCCCACCGCGACCGGGAAGCCGTGGCCCAGCGGACCGGTGTTGGTCTCCACGCCCGGGACCTTGTTGCGGTCGGGGTGGCCGTTGAGCCGGGAGAGGGGCTGCAGGAACGTGTCCAGCTCCGCCTCGTCGAAGTAGCCGGCCTTGGCCAGGACCGTGTAGAGCGCGGCGGCCGAGTGGCCCTTGGAGAGCACGAACCGGTCGCGCTCGGGGTCGTTCGGCAGCGCCGGGTCGTAGCGCAGAATGCCGCCGAAGAAGAGCGTGACCAGGATGTCTGTCGCGCTGAGCTCGCCACCGATGTGGCCGAGGCCGGCAGTGTGGATCATCTGCAGGTCGCGCAGCCGTACGTCGATCGCGCGTCGCCGCAGTGTGGTCGTGATGTCAGCCATGTCGGTTGCCACTGTTGGCTCCTTGCTGCGATAGCGCCCATTCGGCGACGGGTCGACGACGTACCCGAGATGGCTGCTTGCTCGGGAAAGGACGTGACGCGCTTGAATTGCCATTCATGAGCGCATGAACCATCAGCATAGGGATGCAGTGCTGCATATGTCAACCTCCCGTCCCTCGCTCGCGGAAGCGGACCAATCCTCTTCGGCGCAATCGAGGCGGCTCCGCGATCACCTTCACCGCTGGTGATCTCTGCCACGGCCAGGACCGCGCCCCTCGGTACCTGGGCCGTCGAACTCGCGGCCGTCCCTCTGCGCCCTCCAGACCCAGCCAAGGAGCTGCTTCCATAGCGGAGGTGGTGCTTGGCCTCTGGTCGACCGGCATGCCCGACTCAGTTCCGCATGGATCCATCGACCCTGTCGACCCTGCCTGTACGACCGAGCCGAGCTGCCACGCATGACCAATCCGACGTCGAGAGGGAGGACGCAGCTCGGCGACAACGGCGCTGAGCGCTCGATCGCATGAGCGCGACACTGGGCCTTGGGGGCGCCTCCCAACACCGCGTGCGTCAAGGCACGTCGGATCGGGATGTCAGGACATGATCAGGCCGCCATCGACGTTGATGGTCTGGCCGGTGATGTAGGTAGCGTCGTCAGAGGCAAGGAAGAGGACCAGTCCAGCGACATCGTCAGGGGAGCCAGCACGTTTCATGGGAATGTTGCTCTGCACCCACTCCTCGATGAGTTCACCTTCCTCATAGTCACCCAGCAGGTCGCCCCAGGCCTTGTCGTTGTACTTCCACATCTCGGTTTCGATGATGCCCGGGCAGAACGCGTTGACGGTGATCCCCTTCGTGGCCAGCTCCTTGGCTAGGCTCTGGGTGATGCCGACGACGCCCATCTTGCTGGCGGCGTAGTGCGGCGTGTAGATGAAACCGTCGCGCGACTGGCCTGAGCCGGTGTTGATCAGTCGACCGGAGCCCTGACGGAGCATGTGCTTGGCGGCGGCCTGGCAGCAGAGGAAGACGCCCTTGGTGTTGACGTCGAGGACCAGGTCCCACTCGTCCTCGGTCAGCTCGTCGATGGGCTTGATGGTGATGACACCAGCATTCTGGACGGAGACGTCGACACGGCCGAACTCGTTCACGGTGCGCTCGTAGAGATCCTCGACCTGGCTCCTGTCGGTGACGTCGACGACGAGCGATAGCGCGCTCGCGCTCGTGGCGGATCGGATCCGCTCGGCGGCGTCATGGACAGCCTCCTCGTTGGCCGCCACGACGACGGACGCGCCCTCTTCTGCGAAGCGCAGCGCGATGCCCTCGCCGATGCCCCGGCTCGCGCCGGTGACGACGACGACCTGACCTTCGAATCGGGCCTGCCCCACCATGTCCTTACCTCCCATCCGGGGTCGTTCGAAATCGCGCGCCACCCCGGAGGCTGCTGGTCACGCGATGCGTTTGACTACGAGCTGTCGTCCAGGAGCCTGCGGGCCACGAGGCTGTCGGTCACGAGCACGTGGATCCAGCCTCCTCGGATGGCACCGCGGATGGCCTGCCACTTGCGCTCGCCTCCGGCGATGCCGACGCAGCGCTGCACGCGCCTGAGCTGATCGAGGCCCATGCTGATGACGCGCTCGTCCAGGGAGGATTCGATTCGCTGTCCGACCGCATCGAAGAAGCAGAGGTTGATGTCACCGACCGCACCCGCCTCCGCGAGAAGCTGTCGCTCGTCCTCGCTGAAGGCATTGCCACTCTGCGCCAGGAAGCGCGATGGATCCGGGGTGCCGATACCGACCAGTGCCAGGGTCACGTCCTCCCACTGGCGGATGACGTCCTGGAAGTAGGGGTCGGTGGCGAGTGCCTGTTTGGTATCGACCGAACCCACGACACCCGGTGCCTGCAGCATCACGGCCTCAGTTCCGCACAGCTCGGCCAGGCGCTGTGTCATCTGGGAGGCGTGCGCCTCGCTGCTCGGGTCGCCGATGCCGCCTTCGATCTGGATGACCTTCCGGCCTCGGGGCGTGCGCAGCGGATGCATCGCGTTGGCCGTCGCAAGGAGGGTCTCGCTCCAGGAGGAGACCCCCACGACTTCTTCCGGCTTGATGGTGGACTCGAGATAGTAGGCGGCACCCGAACCGAGATTGCGCAGCAGCCGGTCCTCGTCGGCGGTGTGGTCGACGACGATCACCTCCTTGAGGCCGTACTCCTCGCGCAGGCCACGCTCGAGCTCGGGGTAGTAGCCGCTGGGCGTGTTGACCGTGATGCGCACCACCTGCTGCTCGACCGCGCGCTTCAGCAGGCGTGAGACCGTGGCCTGAGACAGGTCGAGCTGAGCGGCGATCTCCGCCTGGCGGAGCCCATCCTCGTAGTAGAGGCGCGCGATCTTGGCCAGTTGCCGGGTCTCTTCTGGGCGGCGAGTGGGTCCAGCCATGGTCACGCCGGCCGATACAGTGTTCGCGCCACGGCCGCTTGCCAGCCGTCGTAGAGGCGCTTGCGCTCTGCGGCGTCGATGCGTGGCTCGAAACGATTGATCGATCGCGGGAGCGCCTCGATCGCCTCGGTCGAGGGCCAGACGCCGACGGCCAGGCCGGCCAGGTATGCCGCGCCCATGGCCGACAGCTCGGGCGTGTTGTTGCGTTGGACCGGCACGCCCAGGATGTCCGCCTGGATCTGCATCAGCTGGGTGTTGCGGGTCACGCCACCGTCAGCCATCAGCACACGTAGAGCCCCGCTGGTGGCGGACTGCATCTCGTCGAAGACGTCGCGGACCTGGTAGGCGATGGACTCGATGACGGCCCGTGCGGCCTGAGCCAGGCTGGAGCTGCGGGTCAGTCCGGTGAGCATGCCGCGGGCGCCGTCATCCCAGTGCGGCGCCCCGAGCCCCACGAACGCGGGCACCAGGTACACCCCTTCGGTATCGGGCACGGTCTCAGCCAGCTCGGCCACCTTGGCCGGGCCCTCGAGGCCGATGAAGTCGGCCATCCACTGGACCGCCGCGCCGGTCACGTAGATGTTGCCTTCGAGGGCGTAGACCGTGGAGCCGAGACCCCAGGCGATGGTCGAGGCCAGCCCCCGATTGCTGTCGACGCGCTGCGTAGTCGGGGACATCAGGGAGCTGCCGGTACCGTATGTGGCCTTGACCGATCCGGCCGCGAAGCCAGCGTGGCCGAAGAGCGCTGCGTGCGAGTCGCCCACGAGCGATCCGATCGGGATTCCGGCCGGAAGGAGGCCTAGCTCAGCGGTCTCGCCGAAGATCCAGCTGGACGGGAGGATCTCGGGCAGGGCTGCCTCCGGGACGCCGTACCGCTCCAGGAGCAAGGGATCCCAGCGGCCCTCGGAGATGTTGAGCAGCTGGGTGCGCGAGGCATTGCTGACATCGGTGCGATGCAAGGTGCCGGCCGTGAGACACCACAGCAGCCAGCTGTCGACGGTGCCCACCCGGATATCGCCGCGGGCAGCCCGCGCATGCCCATCGGGCGTGTCGTCCAGCAGCCAGCGGATCTTGGGGCCGGTGAACATCGGATCGATGGGCAGTCCGGTCCGGGCGCGGACCTCATCCTCGAGGCCCTCCGAGCGCAGTTGTTCGCAGAAGCTCGCGGAACGACGGCACTGCCAGGTGACCACGGGCCCGACCGGCTCGCCTGTCTCGGCGTCCCACGCCAGCCCCGACTCTCTCTGGTTGGAGACGCCGACAGCAGCGAGTGGAGGTGATCCGGCGGACTCGAGGCACTCATCGACGGCCTCTCGGACGCTCTGCCAGATGGATCGCGCATCCTGCTGTACCCAAGCTGGCTGCGGGAACTCGATGTCGACCGGCCTCGAGGCGATGCCCTGCACTACGCCGGCGCTGTCGACGAGGATGGCCTTGGTGTTCGTCGTTCCCTGGTCGATGGCCAGGATCATCGGTTCAGTGCGCATCGTGCTTCCTCCGGTCCAGCTCTCCGAACGCGCCACCACAGCAGGATCCTGCCTGCGCGCGGTCGCTCCCGATGATGGCACTGACCGCTGGCACCCGCTCATCCTCGGACCGCCTTGGATGTTCACGCAGCATTGAAGAGATATGCACCGCCGGACTGTAACCCCCGAAACATCAAGGCGTCAACCGCCGGGGGTATCCCAACGTGTGGCTGTCTGTGGGCCCTTGACATCGGCCAGTGTCGCCGTTATCGTCCATCTCGGCTGCATAGTATAGCGGCCATGAATGAATATTCTGGTGGCGCGTAGGCGAAAGGGGGGTTGCCTAGTCGATGCCACGATCCAGTAAAGGGAAACGCCCGACGAGGTTGTCTGGGCGACATGTGGAGGGACTCTCAGTGATCATCAAGCGTTCATCAGCTGCCGCACTCGCGGTCGTGCTGGGCGGGACTCTCATGACCAGCTCGGTAGCCGTCGCTCAAGACGTGCCGAGCGACCCGTCCGAGATCGACGTCGCCTGGATCGGCAAGACGCTGAACAACCCGTGGTGGATCTCCGTTGCCGACTTCGCCGCGCGCGAAGCTGAGCAGCTGGGCATCAACATGACCATCTCGCTGCCGGAGGAGGAGGTCGACCTCGGCAAGCAGATCGCCATCGTCGAGGCTGCCATCGAGCAG
>CAYZDQ010000184.1:954-5402 GCA_964476955.1 uncultured Anaerolineaceae bacterium | reverse complement strand
ATGTCACGCATCGAGCACCATCAGGACGAGGATCGGCGCCCGAGCGCAACCGGGACTCAGTAGGTGCGGCGACCGACACGTCTGCTCTCGGCGTCGTCTCAGGTACGACCGCCACGATGACCGGCGCCACGACCCGCCCGACCACAACGGGCGCCGCATCAGGAGGCCTCCATGCCCCCGACCGCGCCCGGCGCCGACCTCACCGGTGTCATCGCCCTACTCGTCGGGGTCCTCATGCTCGGGTTCCGCCACGGTCTCGACTGGGACCACATAGCCGCGATCTCCGACATCACCTCTTCGACCGTCGCGACCGAGTTGCCGGGCGGGCGTCGGCCCATACCAGCGCCGGCCCGGCGGTCCTGGGCGCCACCTCGCAGGGCGCTCGTCCTCGGGTCGCTCTACGCACTGGGCCACGCCACCATCGTGGCGGTGCTGGGCCTCGCGGCGATCGTCGTCGGGGCCGTCCTTCCAGCCTGGGTCGACCCGGTCATGGGCAGGGTCGTCGGGTTGACGCTCGTCGGCCTCGGCGCGTGGCTCATCTATGCGGCCCTTCGGTCCGCTCGATCGGGGGAGCCGCTTCGACTGCGCAGTCGCTGGATGCTTCTGTTCGACGGCATCCGCGTAGTCCACGACCGTGTCCGGCGCCGGACGCCGGGCGAGCCGGGCGCCGCGCGCTCATACGGGACCGGCACGTCCTGCGGTGTGGGCGTGGTCCACGGGATCGGGGCCGAGACCGCCACCCAGGTCCTGCTCATCGCAGCACTCGGTGGCGCGTCGGGTCGGGAGCTCGGCATCGGGCTCATGCTCGCCTTCATCATCGGCCTCGTGCTCGCGAACACGGTCATCGTCGCGCTCGCCGCATCGGGTTTCGCGGGCCTTCAGGAGCGGCGGCGCATGGCCACGGCGGTTGGGCTCGTCGCCGGCCTCGCGAGCGTCGCGGTCGGGATCATCTTCGTGGCGGGCATCGACACCGGCCTGCCGGACCTCGCGAGGCTCCTGGGCGCATCCGACCTCGACTGACGACGGGCCCAGTGTCTCAGCCGGCTATCAGCCGTCTCTCAGGTTCAGTTCCGATACTACGAGGTGTGCCAGCCGCACCGATTCGTCGCGGGGGCCGCCGTGAGACCCAGAGGAACCGATGCCGACCACCGACTACGCCATCAAGACCAAGACCGCTCTCGATCCCGCCGATGCTGAAGCGAGCATCCGGGCAGCGCTCGCGGCGGAGGGCTTCGGCATCATCACCGAGGTCGATGTCGCAGCCACCCTGCGGGAGAAGCTGGGCGTCGAGCGGTCGCCGTATCGGATCCTCGGCGCGTGCCGGCCGCAGCTCGCCGACGAGTTGCTGAGCGCAGAGCCCGATAGCGGTCTGCTGTTGCCCTGCAACGTAGCCGTCTACGTCGAGGATGGCTCGACGGTCATCGCGGTCCTCGACCCCGAGACGCTCATCGACACGACCGGCAACCCACGACTGGCGCCACACGTCCTCGACGCGAAGGAGCGGCTCGCACGCGTCTTCGCCTCCTTCGGGGAGCACTGAAGCACGGCGGGTCGGCGCTGCGTCCATATTCGGACGGCGCGCAGACCATCGGAGACGACATGGATCACTCGACCGCACACGAAGACCACGAGCAGCACGGCACAGCCGCCGATCACGGGGACCACGACCGCCACGAGGGCCACTCGGTGGCCATGTTCCGCGACAAGTTCTGGCTCTCGCTCGCCCTGACCGTCCCGGTGCTCATCTGGAGCCCGGACATCCAGGCCTGGTTCGGCTACACCGCGCCGGCATTCCCCGGTTCCGAGTACCTCCCCGCAGTCCTCGGCACGTTCATCTTCCTCTACGGCGGCATGGTCTTCTTGCGCGGCGCCCGCGGGGAGCTCAGCCTTCGCCAGCCGGGGATGATGACGCTCATCTCGCTGGCCATCGTCGTGGCCTTCGTCATCAGCTGGGTCGGCACGTTGGGGCTGCTCGAGGTCGAGATCTGGTGGGAACTCTCGACGCTGATCGTCATCATGCTGCTCGGCCACTGGCTGGAGATGCGCTCGATCGCGCAGGCCCAGGGCGCGCTCAAGGCCCTCGCTGAGCTGTTGCCCGACACCGCTGAGCGGGTGACCACCGAGGGCACCGAGGAGGTCCCCCTCTCGGCCCTGGCTGTCGACGATGTCGTGCTGGTCCGCCCGGGTGGGCGCGTCTCCGCCGATGGCGTCATCGTCGAGGGCAACGCCGATGTGGATGAGTCGATGATCACCGGCGAGTCGGTGCCGGTGGCCAAGACCGAGGGCGACACCGTCGTCGCGGGCACGGTCGCCGCTGGCGGCAGCCTCCGGGTGCGCGTCACCGCAGTGGGGGACGACACCGCCCTCTCGAGCATCATGCGCATGGTGGCCGAGGCCCAGGCCTCGGGCTCACGGGCCCAGGCCCTCGCCGACAGGGCCGCGGCAGCCCTCTTCTACATCGCCCTCGGTGCGGGTGCGGTCACCTTCCTCGTGTGGATCGCCCTCGGCGAGCCGGAGCAGGCCTTCATCCGCACCGCGACCGTGCTGGTCATCGCCTGCCCGCATGCGCTCGGGCTGGCCATCCCGCTGGTCATCTCGATCAGCACCTCGCTCGGTGCCCGCAACGGCCTGCTCGTGAAGAGCCGGCTGGCGCTCGAGCGGGCGCGGGCGCTCGATGTCGTCATCTTCGACAAGACCGGCACGCTCACGAAAGGCCAGCCGGTCATGGCCGACGTGGCGGTCGCCGGCGACGCTGACGAGCGTGAGGTCGTGGCCCTGGCGGCTGCGGTCGAGGCCGACTCGGAGCACCCGCTCGCGCAGGCCGTGGTCGATGGCGCAGCGGCGCTCGGCATCGATGTCCCGGCCGCGACCGACTTCGAGGCCCTCGCCGGACGAGGTGCGCGAGCCGTCGTAGACGGGCGCACGATCGCCATCGGCGGGCCGCGCCTGCTGGAGGAGCTCGGCACCGGCGTCGAGGGTGCCCTCGCCGAGCGGACCCGCACGTGGGCTGAAGCTGGACGCACGGTCCTGCACGTGATCGTCGATGGTTCCGTCGTCGGTTCGCTCGCGGTCGAGGACGAGATCCGTCCCGAATCGTTCGAGGCGGTCGCGGACCTTCATGCAGCCGATGTTCGCGTGGCCATGATCACCGGGGACAGCGCAGCCGTGGCTGATTCGGTGGCACGGCGCCTGGGCATCGACGAGGTCGCCGCGCAGGTGCTACCAGCAGACAAGGCCGCGGCCGTGGCCCGCTTCCAGAAGGGTGGCCAGCGGGTGGCCATGATCGGCGACGGCGTGAACGATGCCCCAGCGCTGGCCCAGGCTGATGTCGGCATCGCCATCGGCGCCGGCACCGACGTGGCCGTCGAATCGGCTGGCATCGTGCTCGTGCGCGACGACCCGCGCGATGTCGTGGGTGCCATCGAGCTCTCGCGCGCGACCTACCGGAAGATGATCGAGAACCTCGCGTGGGCCACGGGCTACAACCTCGTGGCCATCCCGGTCGCGGCTGGCGTCCTCGCACCTTGGGGCATCAGCCTGCCCATCGCGGTCGGTGCCATCTTCATGAGTGCCTCGACCATCATCGTGGCGGCCAACGCCCAGCTGCTGCGCCGCCTCAAGCTACGGCGGGACACGCCTACCAAGCCGCCGCCGCCGCCGGAGCCGCATACGGGCCCCGTGCCCGCGTGAACGCCAAGGCCGGCGCCGTCATCATCGCAGTCGTGGTCGCGCTTGGCGCCTGGTTCGTTGTCGGAGGCGAGAGCGACCGGACCGAGGAGGATCCCGAGGCGCCCGGCGCCGGTTTCTACGCCCTCGGCGAGACGACCGAGGGGTTCGATATCGGGCAACGTGCGCCCAAGCTGGCTGCGGACGACGGGTCCGACGAGGTCGTGCGTGACCTCGAGGGAGAGCCGATCACGCTCGCGTCGCTCCGAGGCCGTCCGGTCTGGCTCGTGTTCTGGGCGACCTGGTGTCCACCCTGCCAGGCCGAGACCCCGGACCTGCAACGGGCCTACACCGCTCATGAGGCCGAGGGGCTCGAGCTGATCGCGATCGATGTCCAGGAGACCGCCGAGATCGTGGCCGACTACATGGAGACCTACAGCCTCACCTACACCGGCGCCCTCGACCCGTCGGGATCGATCATGCGCAGCTACCGGGTCTTCGGACTGCCGACCCACTACTTCATCGACGCCGAGGGCATCATCCGCGACCGGTTCTACGGGCCGATGTCCCTCGACCAGATGGAGGAACGGCTCGCCTCGATCCTCGGCTGACTGGCGATGCGGCCGCTCAGCCAATCCGCGTGATGAGGTCGTTCGCCCACGTGACTGCAGTGTCGACATCGCCGATCACATCGAGACCATCGGCAGCCTCGGCATAGATGGCCTCCCAACCAGGGAAGGCGACCACGGGTGGAGAGTTCGAAGCCACCAGTTTGCTCAATA
>CAYZDQ010000184.1:0-944 GCA_964476955.1 uncultured Anaerolineaceae bacterium | reverse complement strand
ATCGAGCTCTCCGTCGCGCTCCAGGATCTGGAGATCGACGAGGTCGTGTGCGCGCTCGTTGTCTCCTCTGGCGTCCCGCGACGTGCAGGCGTGCAGCTTCTGCGCGACTTGGTGGTCGAGCGAAAGGAGGGGCACTGGACGTGGCTCGGGCAATCCCACCGCGGCGAACAACTCGAGGGTGTCCGGGGCGACCCGCTCCTCGACCTGGGTCGAACCACCAATCTCGTCGTGACCGACCTCGAGTGGCAGCTTGACCCACGCACTGCCGCGATACGCGAGGTGGATGCTGAAGGGTTGCATCACGTACTCGGACGGCACACCTTCGGGTCGAGCTGCCTCCAGGCTGCGGACCGTGCCGGTGAACCCATGCCAGCCATCCGCGAGATCGACGGCGAGAGCATTGATGTAGTCATCGATCGACATCGCCGCTGCCCTCGTGGTGTCGAGGTCGCGGGTGAAGCGGCTCTCGGGGTCACCGACCCGCAGCTTGATCGCGGCGCCGCCCTTCACGGCGCCGGGCGGTAGCAACTGGCCCACGATCGTGTGGCCCATCGCCAGCTCGAGCCGGCGCACCAGTCGCCCCTCGGTCCTGGCGACGTTGCGGATCCTCGCCTGGAGCGACTTGCACGAGGGAGGAGCTCCTCTCTGGGGCACGCTCATGATCCTTGCGTGAGCTCGGCGACGATGGCCTCCGATTCGCGTCGCAGGAGCAGCCCGCGCTCCCTGGCTTCACGCGCCGCATCGACCAGTCGCTCGGTCATGACGATGTCGCGGCTGTCGAGGATGGCCTTGGCTACGGTGGTCGTGGGGATGCCCTCGAATACCGTGATGTCCTTCTCCTCGGGTTTCACCCTCACGACCTCGATGGTATCGGGCAGAGCGGCTCGGACACGGCGTGGGGTACCCACACGGATACGGCGCGGGTTCACCAGCGCCAGATCGTG
>CAYZDQ010000183.1:0-5415 GCA_964476955.1 uncultured Anaerolineaceae bacterium | reverse complement strand
ATCAACCCGCAGGAGTACCTCGAGACCCGCGGTCGGGACGCGGTCCAGCGCTACCTGGTCAAGGAGGTCCAGAAGGTCTACCGCAGCCAGGGCGTGACCATCAACGACAAGCACATCGAGATCATCGTGCGCCAGATGCTGCGCAAGGTCCGCATCGACCAGCCCGGTGACGCCGAGCAGTTGCCGTTCGAGCTCGTCGATCGCTTCGATTTCGAGGACATCAACGAGCGCGTGCTGGCCGAGGGTGGTGAGCCCGCTACGGCCGAGACCGTCCTGCTGGGCGTGACCAAGGCCTCGCTGAACACCAACAGCTTCCTGGCCGCGGCTTCCTTCCAGGAGACCACGCGGGTGCTGACCGAGGCCGCCATCAATGGCGCCAAGGACGGCCTCGTGGGCCTCAAGGAGAACGTCATCATCGGCAAGCTCATCCCCGCGGGCACCGGTGCGCCAGCCAACATCGCGCGTCGTCGCGAGGAGCAGCGCATCGCGGCCGCACAGGCCCTTGCCGGTGGCGAGCTGCCGGAGGGCTTCGGCGAGGAGTACAACGTCTTCCTCGCCGAGGGCGCTCCGCCGCCCGTGGCCGATGGGGAAGGGGAGAACCCCCTCCTCGCAGAGGCCGAGCAGATGGCCCAGGCAGAAGCCGAAACCGAGGCTGCACCCGAGCCCAACCCCTTCCTCGAGGGTGAGAGCGCACCGGCCGAGCCAGAGGCCGAGCCCGAAGCCAATCCCTTCCTCGAGGAGGCCGAGGAGAAGACCGAGTAGGGTCCCGGCCTCGACTGCACGATCACGACCGGTTCCCGGCCACAGCGGGGGGCCGGTCGTCTGGCATCCGCTTTCGACGCGCGACCAGAAGGCCCATCCACGGGCTCGATCGCGGCCCTTCGCAGGCCCGGCTCGGTGTTTGACGAGCCTGCAGGGCGCTGCTAGACTTCGCCGTCGCGGCTGAAACAGCCGTAGCGGTTTTGTGCGCGCTGTCCTTCGGGCCGAAGCGCGGAGCCGAGCGGTCACCCTGAGAGGGGCCTGATACGGGCTAGACCCCGGGGACCCAGACGACCGCCGCATCAGATAGACATCCGAGACAGGGGACCGTGCGCTCTGCGCGCGTTCCGACACCGCGTCGAAGCGACGCTCATCGATAGGGAGACGAACACTCCGTGCCGACCATCAGCCAGCTCGTGCGCAAGGGCCGCAAGCCCAAGCAGGCGAAGATCAAGGCCCCGGCGATGCGCAAGAACTGGAACAGTCTGCGCCAGCGCCAGGTGTCCACTCCCGGCGCCCCGCAGAAGCGCGGCGTCTGTCTGCAGGTGCGCACGATGACGCCGAAGAAGCCCAACTCGGCGCTGCGCAAGATCGCTCGTGTTCGCCTCACCAACCAGATGGAGGTCACGGCCTACATCCCCGGCATCGGCCACAACCTGCAGGAGCACTCTGTGGTCCTCATCCGCGGTGGCCGCGTGAAGGACCTGCCCTCGGTGAAGTACCACGTCATCCGCGGCACCCTCGACGCCTCCGGTGTCGCAGACCGCAAGAAGAGCCGTTCTCGCTACGGCGCCAAGAGGCCCAAGTAATGCCCCGACGCGCACAGATCCCCCGCAAGGTCAAGTACTCCCCGCCGCTTACCCGCACCACGGACCGTTTCGTGGTCAAGCTGATGACGGACGGCAAGAAGGGTCTGGCTGAGAAGATCCTGCGCCAGGCGCTGGCCCGTGCGGAGGCTTCGGCCGGCCGCCCCGGCCTCGAGGTGCTCGATGCCGCCCTGCGCAACGCCACGCCCATCATCGAGGTCAAGCCCCGCCGTGTCGGTGGTGCTACCTACCAGGTGCCCGTCGAGATCCGCGGCGACCGGCGCACCAGCCTCGGCGTGCGCTGGCTGGTCCAGGCCGCGCGCAAGCGCAGCGGCAAGTCCATGAGCGAGAAGCTGGCCTTCGAGCTGGTCGACGCCATGAACGGTCTCGGCGCAGCGGTCAAGCGTCGCGAAGACACCCACAAGATGGCCGACGCCAACAAGGCCTTCAGCCACTTCCGCTGGTAATCCCGGCGATCACCCCCACGAACGAGGACCACGTAGACCGATGACACGGAAGTTCCCGCTGGCTCGCACGCGGAACATCGGAATCATCGCGCATATCGACGCCGGCAAGACCACCGTCACCGAGCGGATCCTGTTCTACACGGACAAGATCTACAAGATCGGTGAGGTGCACGAGGGTGCGGCCACGATGGACTGGATGCCCCAGGAACAGGAGCGGGGCATCACCATCACGGCTGCAGCCACGACCTGCTTCTGGAAGAACACGCGCGTCAACATCATCGATACGCCCGGGCACGTGGACTTCACCGTCGAGGTCGAGCGGAGCCTGCGCGTGTTGGACGGCGCGGTCGTCGTCTTCGATGGTGTGGCCGGCGTGGAGCCGCAGTCGGAGACGGTCTGGCGCCAGGCGGACCGCTACGGTGTACCTCGCTTCTGCTTCATCAACAAGCTCGATCGCACCGGCGCCGACTTCTGGGCCGGCGTGGAGTCGATCAAGGAGCGCCTCGGCGCCAACGCCGTCCCGGTCCAGATCCCCATCGGCCAGGAGGACAAGTTCCAGGGCGTGGTCGATCTGATCGAGATGAACGCCATCATCTACAAGGACGACCTCGGCACGCAGCCGGAGGTCACCGGCATCCCGGCGGACCTGCTGGCCGAAGCCGAGAAGCACCGTGCCGCCATGATCGAGGCCGTGGCCGAGCTCGACGACGAGCTGACCATGAAGTTCCTCGAGGGTGAGGAGCTGACGCCCGACGAGATCCGGCACGGCCTGCGCCTGGGCACCCTGCAGAACCGCGTCGTGCCGGTGCTCACCGGCACGGCCCTCAAGAACAAGGGCGTGCAGCCCGTCCTCGACGCCGTCGTGGACTTCCTGCCCAGCCCGCTCGACGTCCCGCCCATCACCGGCTACGACTCCGATGGCAACGAGGTCACCCGCGCGGTCGACGACAAGGAGCCCTTCGCGGCCCTGGCCTTCAAGATCGCCGCCGACCCGTTCGTGGGCAAGCTGGCCTTCTTCCGCGTCTACAGCGGCAAGCTCAAGACCGGCTCGTACGTCTACAACGCGAGCAAGGACAAGAAGGAGCGCATCGGCCGCATCGTCGAGCTCCACGCCAACTCGCGCGAGGAGATCGATGAGGTCGGTGCCGGTGACATCGCCGCCGCGGTGGGGCTCAAGCAGACCTACACCGGCGACACGCTCACCGATCCCGAGCACCCCGTGATCCTCGAGTCGATGACCTTCCCCGAGCCGGTCATCGAGGTGGCCATCGAGCCCAAGACCAAGGCCGACCAGGACAAGCTGGCCATCGCCCTGCTACGGCTGGCCGAGGAGGACCCCACCTTCCGCGTCCACAACGACGAGGAGTCCGGCCAGACCCTCATCGCCGGCATGGGCGAGCTGCACCTCGACGTGCTCGTCGATCGCATGGTGCGCGAGTTCAAGGTCGCGGCCAATGTGGGCAAGCCAACGGTCTCCTATCGCGAGACCATCCGGCGCGAAGCGCAGGGCAACGGTCGCTTCGTGCGCCAGACCGGTGGCCGCGGCCAGTACGGCCACGCGGTCATCAAGCTGGAGCCGGGTGAGAAGGGCAGCGGCTACGAGTTCGTGGACAAGATCGTCGGCGGTGTCATCCCGCGCGAGTACATCAAGTCCGTCGACGCCGGTATCCGCGAGGCCCTCGAGACCGGCGTCTACGCCGGCTTCCCGATGGTCGATGTCAAGGCCACCCTCTTCGACGGTTCCACCCATGATGTGGACTCGTCCGAGATGGCCTTCAAGATCGCTGGCTCCATGGCCGCCAAGTCTGCCGTCGAGAAGGCGGACCCGGCCATCCTCGAGCCGGTCATGCGCGTCGAGGTCGTCATGCCCGAGGAGTTCATGGGCGACGTCATCGGCGATCTCAACAGCCGTCGCGGTCACATCGAAGGGGTGGACAATCGCAACGGGACCCAGGTGGTCAGCGCCTTCGTGCCGCTGGCCTCGATGTTCGGCTACGTGACCGACCTTCGCAGCGTGACCCAGGGCCGCGCGACCTCCTCCATGGAGTTCTCGCACTACGCGCAGCTGCCCAAGGCCATCGCCCAGGAGCTGGTCCAGAAGGCCGCGGTCTAGCCACACCACACACAGTCAACGCCCAAGCAAGAGCAACAAGTAGTAACAGGACGTAGCAGAGGACGACGACGGCAATGGCCAAGCAGAAGTTCGAGCGCACCAAGCCCCACGTCAATATCGGCACGGTCGGTCATATCGACCATGGCAAGACCAGCCTGACGGCGGCCATCACCAAGTACCTGGCCCTCAAGGGCGAGGCGGCCTATCGTGCCTTCGACACGATCGACAACGCTCCCGAGGAGCGTGAGCGTGGCATCACCATCGCCATCGCCCACGTCGAGTACGAGACCGACGCCCGCCACTACGCGCACGTCGACTGCCCGGGCCACGCCGACTACATCAAGAACATGATCACCGGTGCCGCCCAGATGGACGGCGCGATCCTCGTGGTCGCGGCCACCGACGGCCCCATGCCCCAGACGCGTGAGCACATCCTCCTGGCCCGCCAGGTGGAGGTGCCCTACATCGTCGTCTTCCTCAACAAGTGCGACATGGTCGACGACGAGGAGCTGCTCGAGCTCGTGGAGCTCGAGGTGCGGGAGCTGCTGAGCAAGTACGAGTTCCCCGGCGATGACCTGCCGGTCATCCGCGGCTCGGCCCTCGCGGCCCTCGAGGCCCCCGACGACCCGAGCAACGAGGCCTACGCGCCCATCCAGGAGCTGATGGACGCGGTCGACTCCTACATCCCCACGCCCGAGCGTGCCATCGACAAGCCCTTCCTCATGCCCGTCGAGGACGTCTTTTCCATCAAGGGCCGCGGCACCGTCGCGACCGGCCGTGTCGAGCGTGGCGAGGTCAACGTCGGCGAAGAGGTCGAGCAGATCGGCATCAGGGAGACCCGCAAGGTCGTGGTCACCGGCGTCGAGATGTTCAACAAGCTGCTCGACTCGGGCCAGGCCGGCGACAACATCGGCGCCCTGCTCCGCGGCATCGAGCGCGACGAGGTCGAGCGCGGCCAGGTCCTGGCCAAGCCCGGCTCGATCAAGCCCCACACGAAGTTCACCGCTCGGGTCTACGTGCTGACCAAGGAGGAGGGTGGCCGCCACACGCCGTTCTACAACGGCTACCGGCCGCAGTTCTACCTGCGCACGACCGACGTCACCGGGGCCATCAGCCTCCAGGACGGCGCCGAGATGATCATGCCCGGTGATCACGTCGACATGGATGTCGAGCTCATCACGCCCATCGCCCTCGAACCCGGCCAGCGCTTCGCCATCCGCGAAGGTGGCCGCACCGTCGGCGCGGGCGCCATCAACGCGGTCGAGGACTA
>CAYZDQ010000182.1:0-5424 GCA_964476955.1 uncultured Anaerolineaceae bacterium | reverse complement strand
GCGGCGGCGCTGACCGAGCCGACGCGCCTGGTCGTGACCACCCACGGCTCCAACGTGACCGGCGCTCTGGCGCCGCTCGGCGAGCTTGTCGAGGTCGCGCACCACGCGGGGGCCCTGCTGCTGGTCGACGCGGCCCAGACCGCCGGCGCCTACCCGATCGACGTGACTGCGCTGGGCGTCGACCTGCTGGCCTTCACGGGACACAAGTCGCTGCTCGGTCCCCAGGGCACCGGCGGACTGGTCATCGCCGGCGAGGTCCCCGAGCCCATCATGTATGGCGGCACCGGCAGTAACTCGGAAGCCGAGCACCAGCCCGAGCTGCTGCCTGACCGGCTCGAGAGTGGCACGCTCAACGGCGTCGGCTTCGCGGGTCTCGGGGCCGGGGTGGGGTACGTCGCCGCGGAAGGCGTCGAGCACATCGCGGACCGGGGGCGGGTGCGCCTGGCTCGTCTGCTCGATGGCCTGGCGCGGATCCCTGGAGTCAAGCTCTTCGGCCCAGCCGACCCGGAGCGGCAGATCGGCGTCGTCTCGCTCCAGGTCGAAGGTCGCTCCCCGGCCGAGGTGGGCATGCTGCTCGACGAACGCTACGGGGTCTTGACTCGCGTCGGCCTGCACTGCTCTCCGGCGGCGCACCGCACCATCGGCACCTTCCCGGACGGCACGGTCCGGCTCAGCCTGTCGGACCTGACCCCCGATGAGCACATCGACCGGGCCATCGCGGCCATCGGTGAGTTGGCCACGCCGTGATGGACCGCCAGACCCGCGAGACGCCGCTGCTGGAGGGTGTGGTCACCTTCGAGGGCACCATCGGGGCCCTGCGTGCCGAGAAGCGCGTCAAGGGCGAGGGCATCGCCAGCCGCCTCATCCCCACACCACGCGAGCTGAGCTCCACGTGCGCGCTGGCCCTCGCCTTCGGCCATGTCGACCGAGACCGGGTCGGTGAAGCCATCCACGCCCACGAGCTGCGTTTCGAAGCGGTCTACCTCTATCCCGAGGATGGTGGGGAGCCGGTGGCATGGGAGCCATGAGCCGGCCCTTCGCGCCCTGGGTCGCCGGCATCATCATCGGGGTCGTGGCCCTCCTGGCCGGCACCATCGGAGGCGTCCAGCCACCCGAGGCCTACGGCTTCTGTACCACCTGTCACGGTCGCGACCTGATCCTGGGCATCGTGCAGCCATGGTTCCCCGGCACCCTCGACCTGCCCACACTCTGGCCGGTCATCACGGTCGTGGGCGTGTTCGGGGGCGCCTGGCTCGCCCGCCGCGTCGCGCGTGAGCACGTCCGGCCCGACCGTCTCGACATGCGCGAGTCGGGCACCCGGGTCGTTCAGGGGTTCGTGGTCATGAGCTTCGCGCTGCTGGCCATGGGCTGTCCCATCCGCCTCACCGTCAGTGCTGCCAACCTCGCCGTGCAAGGCTTCATCGGCCTCGGCGGCGTGGCCATCGGCGTGTGGCTCGGTGTGCGCTACATGCGGGCTCGAGCCTGATGGAGCTGGCCATCGTAACCGTCGGCGCCGGCCTCATCGCAGGCTGGGTGGGCCAGCGCTCGCGCTTCTGCACCGTGGGTGGGCTACGCGACTTCCTGCTGGTGCGTGATACCTCGCTGTTGCTCGGGGTGGTGGCACTCTTCGCGGTGGCCTGGGTGCTGTTCCCCATCGTGGAGGGGCTGGCCCTGGCCACGAGTACGGCCGTCACCGAGCAGGCCGAGGGCCTGGGTGGACTCGATCCGCTGGCCATCGAGCCTGCCGCGGGCGCCGCTGAGGATGCGCTGCCGTCGCTCCCGCTCGCGGCGGTCATCCTCGTGGGCGGCATCGGCGTCGGCCTGGTGTCCACCGTCGCCGGCGGCTGCCCGTTCCGACAGCACGTCCTGGCGGGGCAGGGGTCGCGTCAGGCTCGCTTCTACCTGTTCGGTTTCTACATCGCGGCACTGGCCTTCGGGTTCTGGAGCCCTTGGCTGCTGCGCTTCATCATCGGCTAGGCCGGCACCGCGCCGGCCCACACGGGAGAAGGGACATGGCCGCTCGACTGCTCGGACTCGACGTGGGCACCTCGGTCATCAAGGCCGTGGTCTTCGATCTCGTCGGAACCGAGCTCTCCGCGGCGTCGGAGCCGATCGAGGTCCAGGTACCCCAGCCCGGCTGGGCCGAGCAGGACATGGACGATGTCTGGGCGGCGGCCGCCCGTTCGATCACGGCCGCGCTGGCACCGATCGACGCTGCCGATGTCGCCGCGGTGGCGGTGGCAGGGCAGGGCGACGGAGCCTGGCTGATCGATGCCGGCGGGGCGCCCGTGGCGCCGGCCCCGCTCTGGAACGACGGCCGTGCCTCGGACGTGATCGAGGGCTGGCTGGACAGCGGCGCGCTCTCTCGCCTGTTCGAGCGTGGCGGCACCGTGCTCTGGCCCGGCTCGCAGGCGGCCCTGCTGGCTTGGTTCAGCGAGCACGACCCCGAGATCCTCGAGCGCGCGACGACCGTCTTCTGCAGCAAGGACTGGGTGCGCTTCCGGCTCACCGGCACCATCGGCACCGACGAGACCGACGGCTCGATCCCCTTCATGGACCTGGCCTCCCGGGCCTTCGACGACGGTCAGCTCGAGCTGCTGGGGTTGACAGGTTGCCGCGCGCTGTTGCCGCCGGTCTCACCCTCGCATGAAGTGGTCGGGGAGATCAGCGCGGAAGCCGCTGGAGCGACCGGCCTGCGCGTCGGGACGCCGGTGGTGGCGGGTCTGCTCGATGTCGCCGCCAACGCCGTGGGCGTGGGTGCCATCGAGGCCGGCCAGGCCATGGTCACGCTGGGCACCACGGCCATCTCCGCAGCCATCCTGGACCGGCCGGCCATCGAGCCGGTCGACATCGGCGCCAGTGTCTGCCATGCGCCACCCGGCCGCTGGCTGCGGGCACTGGGCACGATGGCTGGCACCCCCAACGTGGACTGGTATCTCAAGTCCATGGCCGGTGCCCTGCCGGCAGAGGCGGAACGAACGGGTCGGGACGTGTTCGAGCTGCTCGAGCAGTCGATGGCCGCGTCGGCGCCCGGTGCCGGCGGTGTCGTCTACCACCCCTACCTGCTTGGTGAGCGCGTACCGTTCCTCGCGCCCGAGGCCCGCGCCGCGTTCTTCGGCCTCTCGGCGTCGACCAGTCAGGCCGATCTGGCCCGCGCCGTGGCCGAAGGTGTCGCCTATGCGGTGCGCCACTGCTTCGAGGCCGCCGGTGTGCCCGTCCGCGAGGTCCGCCTCTCGGGCGGTGGTGCTCGGAGCGAGACCTGGTCGGAGATCCTGGCCAGCGTGACCGGGGCCACCATGAGGGTCGCGTCGGGCAGCCAGTTCGGGGCGCTCGGTGCGGCCATCGCGGCCGGTGTCGGGATCGGGCTGTACCCCGACTACGCCGGTGCCATCGCGCGCTGCGTCCGCGGAGAGCGTGTCCATGAGCCATCGGCCGAGCAGATGGCGGTCTACGACCGACGCTACGGCGCCTACGTCGAGCTCATCGAGGCGATGCGGACCTTCTGGCCACGACTGACGTAGCGATGCAGCCTCGAAGGTCAGCACCTTGTCGGCCCAGATCGTCCACTCGGTCAGCTCTGCCAGGGTGGAGCGGCGAGCGCTATCGGTGAGCATCTCTTTGGTGATCCCGCGAGCGTCGATGCAGGTCCCGCAGCAGGCCACGTCCACGCCCTTGGCGCTGCAGCCCTTGAGCATGCGCTCGAGGTTGTAGTAGCCATCGGGGGTCTTCTGGCCGACGAGGGCGCAGGTGACCGCGTCGCCCATGAGGAAGACGCGCACCTCACTCTCACCGCTCTTGGCCAGGCTGAGCGCCAGCCGCAGCCCGTTGTACGAGCGCTCGTTGCCATAGGCGGGCTCGTTGAGGATGAACAGCGTGTTCACAGCGTGAGTCTCCCCTGAGAGTCGCCCCTGGTCATCGGGGCCACGTGTCGATGGTAGTCCTCGGGCGTTGCGCCAGTGGTGTCCCCGGTGTCGTTGGACCCGAAACCTGCCCGGCGGTGACCTCGGTAGCAGCGTGTCCGTGCGCTTCCATGCCCAGGTTCCTGATCAGATGTCCGCTCCGGGGCCGCTAGACGAGTAGATCGCCTCGCGGACGCCGGATCGCACCTGAAACACGGCATCGCACGCACGGATATGCCCGTAGGGGACTGCCGAAGGGCGGAATCTGATGTGGGTGCAGCCGGTGTAGCCGCCCAACGGACCCCACGCGGACATCTGGCGAAGAAGCGGACATCTGGCGAAGAAGCGGGCAAGTGGCGAAGAAGCGGGCAAGTGGCGAAGAAGCGGGTGACTTGAGGAAAGGGAGCGTTACCAGTCGCGGAATCGCTGCTTGCTCGTGGAAAAGGGGGTTGACACGGCCGATTCCTGGTGCAGAGTATCGATTTACTGAAACGATTGAGTAAACCGATGCACTAAGAGGCACGCAGCGGCCGGGCAGGGGCCCGCTCGATCGAGCAGAGGAGGGACGTTGGGCCAGGGCCGCACGGTCACGGGGGAGCGCGAGCGAGCGATCAAGGCGCCGAAGCGCCGCCGTCGTGCACGTATGTCCGACGTGGCCAAGGCTGCGGGTGTCTCCACCACCACCGTCTCGTTGGTGCTCAACGACAAGGCCGGCAGCTCCATCCCGGACATCACCAAGGAGCGGGTCTTCGAAGCCAGCCGGGCGCTGGGCTACCGCACCAACACCGTGGCCCGCAACCTGCGCCGACAGTCGAGCGAGACCATCGGGCTCATCAGCGACACCATCGCCTCCACGCCCTTCGCCGGACTCATGGTCCACGGGGCCGACCAGGTGGCCGCGGCCGCGGGCATGACGCTGATGATCGTCAACACCGAACGCGACCCGGCCGTGGAGGCGCGCGCCATCGACTCGATGCTCGCGCGCCAGGTGGACGGCCTGATCTACGCCACGATGTGGCATCAGCTCGTCGACCCGCCGGCGGAGCTGCAGGAGATCCCCTCGGTCCTGCTCGATGCCCGTTCGGACGACCCGGCGGACTCATGGGTGGTGCCCGATGAGGAGCTCGGTGGGTACACCGCCACGGCCTACCTCATCGAGCATGGCCACCGGCGCATCGGCTACATCCACGAGAACAACGAGTATCCGGCCCAGCCCGAGCGGTTCGCCGGCTACCGGCGTGCCCTCGCCGAGCGTGGCCTCGAGTTCGATCCCGAGCTCGTCACGGTCGACAAGAACGATCCCTTCGGTGGCACGGCCGCGGCGGCGCGCCTGCTCGAGCGGCCTAAGCCGCCCACCGCCATCCAGTGCTACACCGACCGCATGGCCATGGGCGCCTATCGCGCCATCCGCCGTGCCGGACTCTCGGTACCAGAAGACATCTCCGTCATCGGGTTCGACAACCAGGACCAGATCGCGCCCTGGCTCGACCCGCCGCTCACGACCATGCAGCTACCCCATGAAGCC
>CAYZDQ010000181.1:1470-5440 GCA_964476955.1 uncultured Anaerolineaceae bacterium | reverse complement strand
GATCGCCGGCGCGGCCAGTGGGAGCGTGATCCGCCTGATCACCCCCATGCGCCCCAGCCCGTCGATCATGCCGGCTTCCTCGAGGGCCACGGGGATGGCCAGGAACTGGCTTCGCAGCATGTACAGGGCGACGGGGATGGTCTGCGCGAGGTACACGATCACCAACCCGACCAGCGTGCTGCGCAGTGCCACGTCTCCCACGGTCAGGCGACTGAAGAGCACGAACAGCGGGATGGCGATGATGATCGCCGGGAACAGGTAGACCACCAGGACCGTGCCGGTGACCACGGTCTTGCCTCGGAAGCGCAGCCGGACCATGGCGTAGGCGGCGAACACCGAGGCCGTAACGGTGAAGAAGGTCGCCCCGAGGGTCACGATGAGGGAGTTGATGATGAAGCGCCCGAAGCCCTGATCGACGAAGACCTGTCGGTACGTGTCCAGGCTGATGACGTCTTCGAGGTCCGGCAGGAAGTTGGCCGGCTCGCGCAGGAGTTCCGAGATCGGCTTGAAGGACAGGCCGACCATGTAGATCAGCGGGAAGGCTGTGATCAAGACGAAGAAGACGATGCTGGCCCACTTGAGGACCCGGAGGATCCTCGTCTCGTTCGCGTCCCGCGTCCACTGACGACGGGGACGGGTGCCCTGCGCGCCGGCCATCACTCGGCTTCCTCATCGCGATGGATGAACTTGAAGTAGAACGCCAGCAGTACCAGCAGGATCACCGCGAGGACGATGGCCAAGGCCGATGCCGCACCGATGTCTGCGCGGCCCCTGAGCCATTCGACGATCTTGATGGTGATCACCTGGGTGCCTGCCGCGCCTCCATTCAACAGGTAGATGTCATCGAACTTGTTGAAGGTGAAGATGAAGCGCAGCACGAAGAGGATGGAGAGCACGCCCCACAGCTGCGGCAGCGTGATGTACCAGAAGCGTTGGATGGGGGTCGCTCCGTCGACCTGGGCGGCCTCGTCGTAGACCGCCGGGATGGCCTGGAGCCGGGCCAGGATGAACAGGAAGGCGAACGGGAAGTAGCGCCACCACTCGAAGATGATCACGGTCGAAAGGGCAAGAGGTACGGTGAAGTCGAACCCCAGGACGCTGAGCTCCGCCGAACGGGAGTTCAGGAAGTCCGTACGAGTCCCGCCGGCGGCAACGATCCATTCGTTCACGACACCGAAGGTCGGATGGAGCATGAGCTTCCACACCAGCGCCGCGGCGACGACGGGCACCACGTAGGGGAACAGCATCAGCCCGCGAACGACCGAACGCCCGAAGAAGGCCTTCCTTACGACAAGGGCCGCCCACAACGCGATGAGGATCGACCCGGCGGTCCCGAGGAAGGCGTAGATCAGGGTCGTCCAGACGGTCGGCCAGAAGTCCCGAACCCCGATGACCTTTCGGAAGTTGTCGAGCGACGCCTGCGAGAAGTCCAGGAAGTTGACCGTCGAGAGGTCGATGAGACGGATGCTGCGGAAGCTCAGCGACACGTTCCAGATCAGCGGGAAGATCACCAGCAGCAAGACGATCACGACCGCCGGCAAGACGAGCGTCATGCCGAGCCGAGCCTCGCGACTCGCCAGGGTCGCGGGCTTCTTGCGTCGGAACGGCAACGTCATCCGGGTCCCCAGAACAAGTTGGTGGTGGCCTCAAAAGGTCCTGGCCGTCGATGCGGCCAGGACCCTCGGAGCGCCTTGATCTTGCGCTTAGCCTCCGATCAGGCTGAGCTCCTCTTCGATCGCCGCAGCGGCCTCCGCCACGGCTTCCTCTGCGGTCATCCCGCCATCAAGGACCTCACCGACCGCTGCCGGCACCGGCAGCGAGGTGTAAACGGCTGTGACGAGCTCGCCCTGTCCCTGGGGGAAGCCCCAGCGGGCGTACGAGTCCGCGCCTGCCGCGATCTGGTCGATGATCTCCTCGGAGTAGAACTCCGACAGCGGAGCCTTGCGGTCGACTCCGGTCTCGAGCGTCTTCCAGGTATCGATGAACTCAGTCGGGTTCTCGGCAGTGCCACTGCGCATCGGGAACTTGCCCTCGACCGAGGTCTGGAGCCAGTCGATGTAGGCGTCACTGGAGAACCAGTACTCGAGGAACTGCTGGGCTGAATCGGTGTCGGAGCCCGACCCGATGCCCATGTAGCTGATCTGGCCGTACTGGCTGGGCTCGCCGCTCGGTCCGGAGATCGCCGTGACGATCCCGGAGTTCTCGGCCAGGTACGCCGGGTTGTCGGCGCACTCGTCACACGCGGGGAATGCCGAGTCGCGAAGTCCGGCCATCTCGTCCAGGATGAACGGTGACCATGCGACCATCGCCGCCTGGCCCGCGAAGTACGCAGCACGAGTCGACACCACGTCCTGGGCGCCGCCTGGGCTGTAGTTGTTCAAGAGGTTCGTGTAGAAGGCCACCGCTGCGACACACTCGGGGCTGCCGAAGGCCACGCCCATGTCATCGGTGAGCTCGCAGCCGTTGGCAAGGGCGAAGTGCTCGAACACCTGCTGGGTGAAGACCTGGCCCGGAACGTTCGCGGACGTGATGCCGTAGATGTCGTTGTCGGGGTCGGTCAGCGCGGCCGCGGCCGCCTCGATGGCCGCATAGGTGGTCGGAGCTTCCAGACCGGCGGCGTCGAAGAGATCCTTGCGGTAGACGATCAACTGACCCCAGCCATCGCTGGGCACCGCCGCGACCTGTCCGTCGATGGTCGCGAGGCCCAGGGCGGCGTCAGCGAACGTCGCCGGATCGAGGGTTCCGACGACGGCGTTGGAGGCCTCCATGTCCAGCAGCCCCTGACTGGCCCAACCGACCGTGTAATCGATCGGGTGGAAGACCACCTCGGGCAGGATCCCCGTCGCCGCGGCGGACAACATGATCTCGGTGAGGTTGTTCTCATCGACCGGAACGAGCGTCACGCCGATGCCGGTCGCTTCTTCGAACCCTTCCACGATCCCCTGGGTGATCGCCAACCGTTCTGGCTGGGTCTCAGTGCTCCAGAACGTGATGTTCTTGTCTTGCGCAGTCGCAACGGATCCGATGCTGGCCGCGGCCAGAAGACCGCAGGCAAGGACCGCTACCGGTGCAAGTCGAATTCGTGCCATGGATGATCCCTCCTCGTGTAAGGCCTAGGATTCTCGCCTTCGTCAGCCCGTCTCTGTCACCTCCTTTGAGTCGATCGTCGTTGCTCGAGGCTGCCGCGCTTGACCCTTGACTTCCAGCGGCAGCGGGTCGGGCGGTGCACATCGTGCGTGCGGCAGGCCGCGTCGACACCGACCTGCTCGGCCAGTGCGTGCGGCGGCAGCCGGTGCCGGAAGATGGCGGAAGCGGAAGCGGACGTCAGAGACGGTAACGGTGCCGGTTCCCCTGCTCATGCCGCTAGGCACCACGGGCATGGGAGTCCGGCATCACTCGCCAGACAGTCGGAGTCTTCGCTTCCAGCGGCATGTCCTCCGTCGCCCACGCTTCCTCCAAAGCCTTCCCGGCGGATGCCGGGTCACTGGGCGCGGTCATGGTACGCCGTGGACAGGGCCAAATGGAAGTGGATTCGCATCCCGTAGGAACTTGTTCGCTTGTGTGCGCAAGACGCTCCTAGACTGCGGCGAACCTACGTGCTGGTAGTGCGCGCGACCCACATCGCGGCAGGTCCGGGGACGTTGGCCTCGGGTGTGGTGGCTATCGCTCGCTGCACGTTCCTGACCTCCACGAGGTTCGGCGCGCCATCGCGAACCGCCACGAGGCTGACACCTGCGATTCCGGGTGCAGGCACGTCGAGTTCAGCCTCCTGGGGGTTGGCGCGGCGCAGGCTCGGGGGCAGGTTGGCCGGGCATAGCTGGTCAGGCCTCGCGCCGTCGGCCGGCGGGCTCGTGGGGGTCGGTGGGGTGCCGGGCGGGCGCTGGCCCAAGCCTCGTTCCGTTGGCCGGGCACGCGCCCAGCGACCCCTACGACCAGCGCGGCATCGGTGCGAGGAACGCGGTGATGAGCG
>CAYZDQ010000181.1:0-1460 GCA_964476955.1 uncultured Anaerolineaceae bacterium | reverse complement strand
GGCTGACCTCGTCGACGGACTCGACTTCGGGTTTGAGCGCGCCCAGCTCCTCGGGCGCCTCGAGGCCGATCATGTGGGCCACGCCAGGCACGATCTCGGCGCGCGCGTCGGGGGCGTTGGCGGCCAGCCATCGCGCGGCGGTCGCGGTGTCGGATACGTCGAGCTCGCCGTTGAGAGCCAGGATCGGCATGGTCAGTCGATCCAGTCGCTGTGCCGGCTGCGGGTCCAGCGGGATCGGCCGTCCCCACACGCGAGCGGGATCCTCCAGCTCGCGACACATCTCGCGCACCGGCTCACGGATGTCTTCGGGCACGCGGTCGACCGGCTGGCCCGGGCCGTCGACCCACAGGCGCACACAGAAGTCGGCATAGGCATCGACGTCGCCGGCCGCCTCCAGTCGGTCCATCTCGTCGAACGCGGCCTCTTCCTCAGGGGTCGACTCGACCTCATGGCCACCGACGCCGGAACCCATGGTCACCAGCGCAACGACCCGCTCAGGGAACTCGACGGCGGTATCGAGCGCGACCATGCCGCCGATGGAGTTGCCCACCAGCGCTGCCCCCTCGATCCCCAGCGAATCGAGCACAGCCATCACATCGGCGCGGTTGGAGAACTCGGCGTCCTCCGTGGTCGAGCCTCCTGTACCCCGGCGGTCGTACGCCACCACGCGGTAGCCCGCGGCGAGCAGGAACGGCGTCAGCGGCTCCCAGGCCCAGGAGTCGACGATGCCCGCGTGCAGCAGCACCACCGGCGGCCCCTCACCGAAGTCGTGCACCGCGAGGCGCCCGCCGGAACGGAGATGTAGCGCTCAGCCATGGCTCGAGTGCGTCACGCCACCGAGTAGAGCTGCTGCTCGTCTACGACGCCCTTGAGCACTCGCGCCCCACGATCCTCGTACTCGATGCCGCTGCCGGCGGTCAGCTGCGGCACGATGGCCGAGACCCAGACTTCGCCCGGGCCCGCTGCTGCCATGACGCGAGCCCCGAGGTGCACCGCGATGCCGGCCACTCCATCGCCCATTCGTTCGATCTCCCCGGTGTGGACGCCGGCGCGGACGCCCACGCCCAACGGTGCGGTCTCGCGCTGGATCGTCTGCGCGCAGCGGATGGCACGGGCCGGTCCGTCGAAGGTCGCCAGGACCCCGTCGCCGGCCATGTCCACCTCTCGTCCCTGGTGCCGCTCGACGGCATCCCGCACCAGGCGGTGGTGCTCCGCGAGCAGCTCGCGCCAGCGACGATCGCCAAGGTCCGCCGCACGAGCCGTGGAGTCGACGATGTCCGTGAAGAGGACCGTAGCCAGCACGCGGTCGACCGTGGTCGAGGGCGACTCGCGCTCGCCCGTGATGAACTCGCGCAGCTCGGCGATGAACG
The DNA here is from genome assembly GCA_964476955.1 of uncultured Anaerolineaceae bacterium. Classification (GTDB taxonomy): domain Bacteria; phylum Chloroflexota; class Limnocylindria; order Limnocylindrales; family CSP1-4; genus JAFMJV01. The sequence continues at coordinate 90 of CAYZDQ010000181.1, read as the reverse complement.
GATCGGCCTCCTCCGCCCACATCACGTGGTCTTCACCGGCGGGCTCGATGTACTTCGGATGCAGGTAGGCGCGCGCCAGTATGGCGAAGG
>CAYZDQ010000180.1:1333-5442 GCA_964476955.1 uncultured Anaerolineaceae bacterium | reverse complement strand
ATACAGCAGTCCCTGCGCCTCGACCGCCGCTTCGAGGTTGGCGGTGATAACGCCGTCGTCACCGAGGCCATCGACGTCGTCGTGGACGGCGTAGGCGCGGAAGTCGACCCCTTCGCGGCCAGAGCGGGGCGCGCTCGCCTCCGTGACGTCGAGTGGTGATCCGCCAGGGTGACATCTGGTGGGCGGACCTTGGTGAACCTAGCGGAGCCGGGCCTGGCTTCCGACGACCTGTGGTGGTCATCCAGGGCGAGGCCTTCAACCGAAGTCGGATCGGCACGGTCGTCTGCGCAGCCCTGACCAGCAATCAGCGCTGGGCCGATGCCCCGGGCAACGTGCACCTCTCCGCCGAAGAGACCGGCCTCGCGAGAGACTCGGTCGTCAACGTGTCACAGATCGTCACGCTCGACCGAACTGACCTCGCCGAGCGAGTGGGAGCGCTCTCCGAAGCTCGGTTGCGACTCGTGCTGGCGGGAGTGGACATCGTCCTCGGTCGCTAGCTTCCGCCTCCGGCGACCATCCTGACGCCTGCATGTGTCCCGCCCGGCGCCCGTGGCGCTCCATCGGTATCCTCGTCGCCGTGGTCGTGCTCGCGGCCACGTTCGGTACCACTGCCTCGGCGCAGGTGGCCACGCTTGGCTCCCCGGCTCCTGATACCTCGAGCGCTCCCTCATCACCGGCACCCGACGGGCAGCAGGCGCTGCTCGACTGGGCCGCCTGCATGCGTGAGCAAGGCATCGACATGCCCGACCCCAACCTCGACGGCTCCTACACCAACCATGACTGGAAGCTCGACCTCAAGAGCGAGGCCAACAGCGCCGCGAACGAACCCTGTCGCGAGATGACCGGAATGCCGCTGGGCAAGTAGCCGCGGGTAAGATCACGCGCTGGGGTGTCGGCCTCCGGACACCAGGGGGTTGCCAAGGGGCGTAATGTGAGCCGGCATCGTCGGGGGGCCAAGGAGGACCTCCGCAATGGCCAAGCCCACTATCGACCAGCTCCGCGAACAGGTCAGAGGCACGGTGACCACGCCGGGCGACGAGGGCTACGACGAAGCCCGCACCGTCTACAACGCGATGATCGACCGGCGCCCCGCTGCGATCGTGGGTGCGCTGGACGCAGCCGACGTGGCGGTCGCGGTCGATTTCGCCAGAGAGAGCCAGTCCGCGCTGGCGATCCGCGGTGGGGGGCATAGCGTCCCCGGGTTCGGGACCATCGACGACGGCGTCGTCATCGATCTCTCAGGCATGCGCACGGTGACCGTCGATCCGGCCAAACGAACGGCTCGGGCACAGGGTGGTGCCACCTGGGGTGACTTCAACGACGCCACCCACGAGCACAGCCTGGCCACCACGGGCGGCATCATCTCCACCACCGGCGTGGCCGGCCTGACGTTGGGCGGCGGCATCGGCTACCTCACACGCGGACACGGCCTGGCCTGCGACAACCTCGTCGGTGCCGAGGTCGTGACCGCGGACGGTCGCACGGTCCACGCTTCGGCGGACGAGAACGCGGACCTGCTGTGGGCGCTGAAGGGCGGCTCGGGCAACTTCGGCGTGGCCACGGCGCTCGAGTTCGCGCTCCATCCACTGTCGGACATCTACGGCGGCCCGATGTTCTTCGAGCTCGAGCACGCCGCGGACATCCTGGCCGGGTTCCGCGACTTCATCGTCGACGCGCCCGAGCAGTTCGGTGGCTTCCCGGCGTTCCAGATCGCGCCGCCCCTGCCGTTCATCCCTGAAGAGCGCCACGGCGACACGTTCATCGCCTTCGTGGCCTGCTGGGCCGGCCCGCTCGAGGAAGGCGAGGCCATCATCGGCAAGATCAATGACGTCGCCCCGGTGGTGGCCGAGCACGTCGGTCCTATGCCGTACCCGGCGATCAACGGCGCCTTCGACGCGCTGGTCCCCGCAGGTCTTCAGCACTACTGGAAGGCGAACTTCGTGCGAGAGCTGTCCGACGAAGCCATCGCGGCGCATGTCCAGTACGGACCCCGGGTCCCGGTGGTGAACTCGACCATGCACGTCTATCCCATCAACGGTGCGGTCCATCGCTTCGGGCCCGAGGATGCGGCCTTCGGCCACCGGGATGCGACATTCGCGCCGGTGATCGCGGGCATGTGGCCCGATCCTGCCGACAACGAGGCGAACACCGCCTGGGTCAAGGAGTACCACGCCGCCACAGCGCCGTACTCCGAGGAAGGTGGCTACGTCAACTTCATGGCCTCCGACGACCAGGACCGGGTGCGCGCGAACTACGGCGCCAACTACGACCGGCTGGTCGCGGTGAAGCGCCAGTACGACCCGCACAACCTCTTCCACCACAACCAGAACATCACGCCCTAGCCCGACCTGGTTCGACGCGTGGCAGTGCAGCCGGCAAAGGCGCCGGCGGATGGCGATCGCTGGCGCCTGCTCGGGCTCATCGGGCTGGCGGAGCTGCTGGCCCTGGCCCCGTGGCTGGGCTCGTCGGCGGTAGCGCCCAGCCTCGCCACGGCGTGGGACCTGGCGGGGCTGGGGCTGGCGCTGCTCACCGTGGCGGTGCAGCTCGGGTTCGTGGCGGGAGCCTTGCTGCTGGCGATGACCGGTGCGGCGGACGTGCTCTCGGCCAGGCGGCTGTTCTTCCTGGGGGCAGTGCTCGCCGCGCTGGCCAATCTGGGCTTCGCCACGGCCGGAGACTTCGCGACAGCCCTCCCCTTCCGGGCGCTGACCGGGTTCGCCCTGGCGGCGGTGTACCCGGTGGGCATGAAGCTCATCGTGGGCTGGTTCCAGCGGGACCGCGGGCTGGCCATCGGCACGCTCATCGGGGCGCTCACGGTGGGGTCTGCCTTGCCATACCTGTTCCGCGCCGCGGGTGCGGTGGCGACGCTCGACTGGCGGCTGGTGGTGGCAGTGTCCAGCGTCTCCGCGGTACTGGGTGGCGTGATCGCGCTGGCATTCGGTCGTGACGGACCGTACGACCAGCGTGCGCCCGGCTTCAGCTTCAGCTCGGCCCGTCGGGCATTCGGTGAGCCGTCCGTGCGGCTGGCCAACCTCGGTTACCTGGGCCACATGTGGGAGCTCTACGCGATGTGGACGTGGATCCCGGTGTTCCTGCTGGCCAGCTTCGCGGCGGCGGGCGTCGCGGACCCCGCGCTGGCCAGCCTCGCCGCGTTCGTGGTGGTGGCGATGGGCGGCGTCGGCTGCATCGCGGCCGGGCTGCTGGCCGATCGAGTGGGCCGGACCACGCTGACCATCGCAGCCATGGCCATCAGCGGCTCCGCGGCCATCGTGACAGCGCTGCTCTTCGGGGCCGATCCGCTCCTGACCACGGCCGTCGCGATCATCTGGGGTGTGACGGTCGTGGCCGACTCGGCGCAGTTCTCGGCAGCGGTCACCGAGCTCACGCCGCCGGGGACCGCGGGTACGGCTCTGACCCTGCAGACCGCGGCCGGCTTCACCCTCACCGGCGTGACCATCCTGTTGGTGGGCTCGATCGGCCTCGACGGCGGCGACGCCTGGCGCTTCCCGTTCATGCTCCTGGCGCTGGGGCCAGCCGTGGGCATCGTGGCCATGTGGCGGCTCCGACGACGTCCGGAAGCGATCAGGATGGCTGGCGGACAGCGCTAGGATGAGCTCCCCATGAGGTTGCGATCGACGCTCGAGATCGAACGACCGGCCGAGGAGGTCCTCGCTGTGGTCAGTGACTTCTCGCGGAATCCGGAGTGGCAGGGCGGGATGCGCTCCGCAGCGTGGACGAGCGAGCCACCGGTCGCGGTCGGGTCCACGTAACGACCAGGTGGCCCGGTTCCTCGGTCGCGACGTCCTGACCAGCTTCGAGGTCGTAGCCTACGAGCCCGGCCGCTCGATCACCATCGAATCGCGCCGCTCGAGCTTCCCCATCAAGGTCACGCGTTCGGTCGAGCCGATCGATGAGGGCCGCTGCCGCGTCAGCGCGGATGTCTCGGGCAAGCCGGGCCGCTTCTTCAGGCTGTTCGGCCCGCTCCTCTCGCGCATGGCGGAACGATCGGTGCGCTCCGACTACGGCCGCCTCAAGGAGCTGCTCGAGCGGTAGCCCCGCGTAGACTCACCGAGCCTGCGCCGCCCGATTGACATCACGGCCACGAGTCGTAC
>CAYZDQ010000180.1:0-1323 GCA_964476955.1 uncultured Anaerolineaceae bacterium | reverse complement strand
GTACGCTGGCGCGACCGCGGACTCCCCTGGGGCCCGCTCGGGCGCCCCGCGGCAGGAGGGTGGCATGGCCAAGTACCTGTTCATCGGGAGCTACACGCCCGAGGGCGCCAAGGGTGTCCTCGCGGAGGGCGGCACCGGGCGTCGTGAGGCGACCGAGCGGCTCGTGACGTCTCTCGGCGGGACCGTCGAGGCGTACTATTTCGCCTTCGGTGGCGACGACTTCTACCTGATCGCGGACCTGCCGGGCAACGAGGCGGCCGCGAGAGGAGCGTTGACCGCGTCGGCGAGCGGTGCGCTCGGCGTACGCACCGTCGTCCTGCTCACACCCGAGGAGATCGACGCGGCCACGAAGCTGTCTCCGACCTACCGCGCACCTGGGGTCTGAGCTCCTGCCATCCCAGCTCCTCGCGCCGCGATCCTCACCAGAGGCAAGCGCGCGAGGAGCCGCTAGAATGTCGCGCGAGGCCGACATAGCTCAGTGGTAGAGCAGTTGTTTCGTAAACAACAGGTCCTCGGTTCAAATCCGAGTGTCGGCTCCACTCCCCCAAGCGTGAAATGGCCCGTTTCGGGCTGCCCAGCGGTCGATCGCATGGCCCGATGGAAGCAACGCGAATCCCATCGGCGGACGTCGGCGGACGTCGGCGGACGTTGAAGTGTCTCGCAGTCCGACACCGGCCGTTGCCGATGGACGGGGCTACGGTGAGCAGCATGCCATCCGCTAGAGGGATTCGTGTTCCGTCGAGTCCAAGGTTGCGGTGGCATTCGTACCTCTCGACGAAGAACGCCAGAGGGTGCCCTTGACGATGAGAGTCGCTCCATGTATACACGAGGTCAGACGTCAGACGTCTGGTCCCTAGGAGGAGTATGGCTCGAGTCCTTGTCTCGACGATCGAGAAGATCAAGGCGTACGTCACCGAGGAGCTTGAGCCCCTGTCCCAGCTTCCCAACGAACAGGAACTCGCAGCGATGACCGGCGCTAGCCGAGCCACGGTTCGCGAAGCGGTCGCCAGGTTGGAGACGGACGGCTTGATCACGAAGGTTTGGGGCGTCGGGACCTTCGTTGCTGATCCCCCCACCCCGGTCGGGGTCGGCTTCCTGTCGCTTGACGGCGGGATCCCTGGGGTCCTCGCCTCCACCGGTGGCGAGGTCAGCGTCCTCAGGTTCGAGACGTCCGAGGAGGAACCCGACCCCGTCTCCTTTCCCGACTTCAAAGGAGCCACGACGAGATCATCGCTTCGCGTGTTCGGCCTCGACGGCGTGCCGGTAGTAGCGATCCGGGATCTCATCGTCGGTGTCAATGAGGGCAGAGCTCTTGACCTCGCC
>CAYZDQ010000179.1:0-5446 GCA_964476955.1 uncultured Anaerolineaceae bacterium | reverse complement strand
GCCACGCGCGTCTCTCGACTCGTCGACCGGGCCGAGGCTGACGGCCTGGTCCAACGGCTGCCCGATCCCACCGACCGGCGAGCCCAGCACGTGGTCCTGACCGAGGCCGGTCGAGATGCCGCTCGCAAGTTCGCCCCCTTGGTGGATGATGTCCTCGACGAGCTCGTGTTCGAGACCCTTTCGGCCGAGGAGCGAGCTGCGCTGATCGAGCTACTGGTCCGCTTGCGTGACCGCGCCGAGGAGATGCTGGCCGAAGGTTAGCGACAAGGAGGAGGTCCCCTGTGTCCCGAGTCATCCGTGTCCTGACGGTCCTGACCATGGCCCTTGCACTGGCGGCTCCGGTGGCGGCTCCGGTGGCGGCGCAGGAGGATGTGGCCAAGACGACCATCTCGGCCATCGAACGCGGCGAGGCCCAGGGCATGGTCTTTCTCGAAGGAGCTGCGCTCGAGCAGATCGACGACGACGAGGAGTACCTCTTCAGCGACGGTACCGGCACCATCCGCATCGACGTGGACGAGGATGCCGGCGAGGGCGAGCTGCCGCTGTTCGAACTGATCGGCATCGAAGGCACGGTCGCCAGTGACGAGATCGACGTCAGCCGCTGGGCGCTCCTGCCCATCGTCACGCCAGCCGTGATCGTGCCCGAAGAGCAGGTCATCGAGGCCTTCTGGGGCTGGATCGTGGCCTACGGGAGCCAGGCGCCCGAACCCATGGAGTAGCCCCGGGGGTGTTGCCGCCGTCCGGCTTGCCTGGAAACGACGAACGAGTCGGCGAATGAGTCGCTGCCCCATGCCCTGACTCCGACTCAGAGCGACCGTACTGTGCGGAGGTGGCAGAGATGGTCGTCCCGACGACAGCGGTCAAGGGTCCCGAGCTCGAAGCTCGAATCAAGACGCTCAGCGGCGAGACGCTGGTGGAGCTTCTCGAGCGCGCCGAATCCCGCACCCCCGACTCGCACGCACTGGTGATCCGCCGCGGCATGGTCGACGAGCGCTGGAGCTACGCACACCTGGCCGAGGTCGTGGGGCGCGTCGCTCGCACGCTGCACGAGTCCGGCGTGGGCCGCGGGGACCGGGTATTGACGTGGTCGGGTAACGACCCCTGGCTGGTGGCGGCCTACTTCGCCGTCTGGCGCCTGGGCGCGGTCATCGTGCCCCTCGACCTGCGCATGCAGACCGACGTCGCGGTTCGCATCGGCAAGCGTGCCCGCCCCACGATCCTGCTGGCCAGCCACGACGTCGACCATGAGGTGGCCACGGAGCTGGGCGTACCCATCCTCAGCGTGGACGAGGAGGGCCTTGACCCGGTGGCCTCCCGTTCCGAGCCCCTGCCGAGCCCCCCGAGCGTCGCCCCTGACGACCTTGCCGAGGTCATCTTCACCAGCGGCACGACATCGGACCCCAAGGGTGTGATGCTGACGCACGGCCAAATCGTGCACACGGCGCGCGCCTTCGCCCAGACCCTCGTCGGTCCGCGTCCCGACCGCGTCCTGGGCATCGCCCCGCTCTCGCACATGTACGGCCAGACCCTTCCGCTGCTGATGGGCCTGATGAGTGGTTCGACGCTGGTCTTCCTGCACGCGCTGACGACCAAGGCCATCAGCGCCACGATGCAGCGCGAACACATCACCGCCGTGCCGCTCGCGCCGCAGCTCATCAGTATCATCCTGCAGGGCATCGAGGCGGGGGCCAAACGCAGTGGGCGAGAGGAGAGTCTGCGGCGGGGCCGTCGTCTCGCTCGCTGGCTGCCATTCCCCTTGCGCCGACTCCTTTTCCGATCGGTGCTCGCGCCACTCGGCGGGGCGCTGGACGTCATCGGCAGCGGCGGAGCCACGTTGAGCGAGGAGCTGCAACGAGCCTGGGAGACCTTCGGCGTGCGCATCGTGCAGGGCTACGGCACGACCGAGTGCGCCGTGGTCAGTGGCCACACCCGGAGGCGGCAGCGACCGCGCACGACGGGGCCGCCCCTGGCAGGCCTGGAGGTGCGCATCGCCGAGGACGGGGAGCTGCTCGTGCGCGGCCCCAACGTCATGCTCGGCTACTGGGAGGCACCCGAGGCCACGGCCGAGGTGCTCGACGCTGACGGCTGGTTCCACACCGGCGACGCTGCGCGCATCGAGGAACACGGCGAGATCGTCATCCTCGGTCGCACTCGCGACCGGATCTCGTTGCCCAACGGCTTGAACGTGTACCCCGAGGACGTGGAAGCGGCCCTCGTCGATACCGGCCAGGTCCGGGCGGCCGTGGCCTTCGAGCCGACACCAGGCCGACTGGTCGCCGCCATCGTGCCGGCCGACGCAAGTGCCGACGAGGCCGACCTGAACGCTGCCGTGCGTCTCGCCAACCGCACGCTCGCGCCTCATCAGAAGCTGAGCAACTGGTGTCGCTGGCCGGACGAGGACTTCCCGCGCACGCACACCCTGAAGGTCCGCCGCGGGCCGGTGAAGGAGTGGCATGCGGGAGCCGTAGAGGGGATGCAGGAGACGCCCGCGCCGAGTCCCACGGCATCCCCGAGGACGGCCGCACCCAAGGCCGGCCCGATCGCGCTCACGGACGTAGCCACGGCTGTCGCCGATGTCATGGCGGAGGCGCGCGGCGGAAAGCCGCCGACGATCTCCGGTGAGACGACCCTGGACTCGCTCGAGCTGGACTCGCTGACGGTGGTGTCGCTGTCGCTACGGCTCGACGAGGCCTTCGACGCACCACTCTCGGACGACGACGTGGTCGGCGCCCGCGATATCGCCGGGCTCCACGCGCTGGTGCTGGCTCGGACGGATCAGCCTCCGGAGCCACCTCCGTCCCGCTGGGCCTTCAGCGCGCCGCTGCGTGCGTTCCGTCGCGCCCTGGATGCCACCGTCACGGGCTGGGCGGTGGACCTGACCACCGACCACCTACGTGTCGAGGGAGCCGAGCACCTCCAGGGACTCCCGGGGCCGGTGCTCATCTGCCCCAATCACACGAGCCATCTCGATGCGCCCGTGACACGAGCGGCGCTGCCGCCGGGCATGCGCGACCGCGTCGCCCTCGTGGCGGCGGCTGACGTCTGGTTCACCGGCAGGCTCCTCGGCCGGGCGGTCGAGGCCCTGCTCGGAGCGGTCCCCTTCGGCCGGACCTCTGACTTCCGGGCTTCGCTCGAGCGGGTGGCAGACCTGGTGAATCACGACCACAGCGTGATCATCTTCCCCGAGGGCCGGCGATCAGCGGACGGGCGCATGGTCGAGATGCGTGAGGGGATCGGCCTCCTGGCTACGTCGCTGCACATCCCGGTGGTGCCGGTCCACATCGACGGTGCCCACGAGGTCCTGCCCAAGGGCGCTTGGCTGCCACGGCGTCGCGCCGGCCGCGGCGTTCGGGTCCGCTTCGGAGCGCCGCTGGTGGTCGATCCGGGAGCTGGCGTCCACGAGGTGACCGAGCAGGTCCGAAGGGCCATCGAAGACCTCGCGGCCGCACCCGCGGATCGGTCGTAGAGGATCGCGCGAAGGCGCACGGCGAAGACTGCGCTGCCGTTCCCAGCTGCGCGCCTGCGACGACGCGGGACTACGCCTCCGGAGAGCGCCGCGCCATGCGGTTGATCCACTCCCGCGCGCGTCGCGGAGCAGTCGACGACTCGGTCATGTGGCGCCGCTGCAGGCGGTGTCGCAGCCAGATGGGTGTGGGCTCCGTGTCCGCGGGTCGCGTGCGCGCGTCGAGCGTCGACGCGGACATCGTGGGCACGCGCTGCGCTCCCAGGTGGATGGGGGTGTTCTGTGCCACGGTCGTACTCCCTTCGCCAGGTCCTTCGAACTTGGCCTGACCGGGCACGTGGGCAGACACCGCAGCCTTGCGGCTCACCAAGGATACGGGGCCATGCAAGCCCCCGCCGGACGCGACGGGGCCGCCTGCTAGGCGTCGGCGAGGGTGCGCAGCAGGCGCTTGACCTCACGTGGCCCGGGCAAGCGGAAGCGGGCGGCAGTGGAGCCGCTGCCCACGCGGATGGTCCAGGCGCTGCGCGGAAGGCTGCTGAAGAGATCCTCGTCGGTGCGATCGTCACCGACAGCCAACACGAACGACTTGCGCCTGAAGCCGGATGCGAGATGCGCGGCGACCTCACCCTTGTTGGCCCAGGCATAGCGAACCTCGACCACCTTGTTGCCGTGGATGACCGCCAGCTCCGTCCCGCCCAGCAGGTTCTCCAGGGTCGTCACCAGCTCGTTGGCCAGCCAAGCACCGAACTCGGCATCGACCAGGCGGTAGTGCCAGGCCAAGGCGTACTCCTTGTTCTCGACCAGCGATCCCGGGGCCGAGGCCGCGAACTGCTCGAGCATCGGCCGCACGTGATCCTTCCACGAGAGGTCCATGCCGCCGCGCAGCATCTCCCACTGGTCGGTGCCGGGGGCGCGCATGAGCGCACCATGCTCCACGGCCAGGCCGAGGCCTGTGATGTTCCCGAACCAGCGCTCGATGTCAGCCTGCGACCGACCGCTGACGATGGTCGTGGTGGTGCCCGGCAGGGCCGCGAGGTCCCGCAGCAACGTCAGCAGATGCGGGGTCGGCGCCGCATCCTGCGGACGGGGCTTGATGTCCACCAGCGTTCCGTCGTAGTCCAGCAGCAGGAGCTGACGCTCGGCCTTGGCGAAGGCCGTCTGCAGGGCCGCGGTGTCGGGAGCCGGACGATCCTTGCGCATCGTCTGGCGTGTGTTCGTGGTCGCGGCCCGCAGACCCTCGATGAAGCGCTCGGCCCACGCCACCGCATCGTTGCGGTCCACGCGTTCGTGCAGGGCTGCCATGCGCTCGGCGCGCTCCTCGGAGGGCATCTCGAGCGCGCGCACGATGGCGTCCGCGGTACCGACCTCGTCGAAGGGATTGATGCGAAGCGCCTCGCCCAGCTCGTGTGCGGCGCCGGCGAACTCACTCAGCAGGAGCGCACCGTCACCACCCTGCTGGCAGGCCACGTACTCCTTGGCCACCAGGTTCATGCCGTCGCGCAAGGGTCCCACCCAGGCCAGGTCCGCGGCCGAGTAGAGAGCGGCCAGCTCCTGCTTGTTGACCGAGCGGCGCAGGTAGACCACGGGCTGCCACTCGGGCGTACCGAAGTCCCCGTTGACCTCGCCCACCAGCTCACTGACCTCGCTGCGCAGCTCGGCGTAGGCCGGGACCCGCTCACGTGACGGCACCGCCACCTGCACCAGCGTGACCTTGCCGCGCCACGACGGTGCGGAGCGCAGCAGCCGCCGGAAGGTACGCAGGCGCTCGGGGATGCCCTTGGTGTAGTCGAGCCGGTCGACCGAGATGATCAGCTTGCGGCCATGGTGCCGCGCGTTCAGCTCCGCGCGACGCCGAGCCACCTTGCGATCCTCGCGGGTGAGCTCCTTCCACTCGTCGGACTGGATGCCGATGGGCAGGGCCGAGAGACGCACGGTGCGACCATTGACTTGGACGCTGTCCATCTGACTCTCAAGACCCAGCAC
>CAYZDQ010000178.1:0-5488 GCA_964476955.1 uncultured Anaerolineaceae bacterium | reverse complement strand
GTGCCATCACGCCGGACCGCCCCCTTGATCTCGTCTCGCAGGGCCACCAGGTTCTTGCGCGTCTGCTGGCCCAACATGCCGAGCTGGCTGCGCCAACTGTAGCCGTCACCCTCCCAGCGCGTGTCACGCTCGGCGAGGGCCCGTCGCAGGCTCTCCTCGACGGAGCCTGCCTCTCGTACGATCGTGACCGCCGAGCCGACGTTGGCCGCCTTGTGTGCGTCCGAGCCGCCGGTGGCGGCGATGCCCAGCTCATCGGCCAGGGCCGGCGCGCGCCGGCTCCAGCGGCCCAGTGCGCGCCCGGAGGTCGTGGGATTGAAGCCCTCCATGCCGTCGGGATGGAAGATCGGGTCGGCCTCATCCATGAGCTTGCGGATCCCACCCTCGCTGGCGCACAGCGGGTAAGGCGGCAGGGGGTGAGCGATGATGGCCAGCCCGCCCTGCTCGTGGATCATGGCGATCGAGTCCTTGAGCGAGTGCCAGGGGCGGATGCGCTTCTTCATGTAGAGGCCCAGGAGGTGCCCGCCGCGCGTGGTGATCTCCTCACTCACGATGACCTCGATGGGCCAGCCGCGGTACTCGGCCATGGCCTGGCCTGCGAGCGCCGCGTCCATGCGCTCGTGGTCGGCGATGCCCACGGCCGCCAGCCCGGCGGCGAGCGCCGCCTGGATCACCGTCTCGACATCGTGGATGCCGTCAGAGGCGAGCGTATGGACGTGTGGGTCGAGGCGCAGCTCGGGCGCGTCGGTAGCCGCCGCCTCGTCCTGCGCTTGCTCGTCGGTCATGCCTGCTCGTCCTCCCAGATCGGGAAGAACAGTGTGGTCCATTGCTCGGGCGCCCGTGCGACCACGCGCTCCATGGCCCGCGCTGCCTGCTCCATGATCTGGCGCGTGGCCTCGCGCCGCGCTGCGCCGGGCTCCGCCCGCAGGGCGATGGTGTGGCCCAGCCACTCGCCCGGGCCGGTGCGCTCGATGGCCTCCAGGAAGATCGGCGCGCCGGTCTGCACGGAGAGCATGGCCGGGCCGATGGGCAGCCGCACCGTGCCCCCGAAGAGCTGCACCGGCGAGCCGCGACCGACGATGTTGCGGTCGGCCACGATGCCCACGGCCTCACCCCGCTCGAGCGCGCCGGTGAGCGCTTCCGCGGCGCCCTTGAGAGGCACGATGTTGACGTCCATCTCGAAGCGCACGCGATCGAAGTAGGCCCGCGCCAGGGGCGACTCCACGAACTCCATGGGCCCGGTCAGGGGCAGCGGTCCGACCCGTGCGCCGTAGATGGCCGAGAGGTCCACCGAGCCGAAGTGGATGGCCATGTGGATGGGTCCAGGGTCTCCCGGTGCCGGTCGCGACAGCGCCGCGGCCGAGGTGTCCGGATAGGCCGGCACGAAACGGCGCGCCAGCTCCTCGCCGCTATAGCGCGGCCCCAGCGCGGCCTCGGCATAGGTCACGACCCAGTGTCCGAACGTGTCTCGCACCAGCCGGTCGAGGGAACGTGGATCTCGAGCGGCTCGGGCCACGCGGGGGCTGGCCACGCCGTTCGCCACGAGCCAGGTCACGACACGCTCGAGGTTGGCGCGTACGAGCCGGCGCCGCTCGGGCAGGAGCAGGTAGAGTCCCGCGCCGATGGCGAAGGCCGCGCGATAGAGCGGCTTGTCGGGCAGCTTCCGGGCTGTCCACAGGCCCAGCATCATCAGCCGGAAGACGACCCTCTGGAAGGGATCGAGCGGTGGCCCCGGCGGCGGCGTCGGCTCGGAGATGGACTTGGGCGGCGTCTCGATCAAGGGCTGCGATTCAGGCACCGGCGCCCTCCTTGGTGTGGGTGCCTGCCGCTTCGGCCGCGCGGGTCGCGAGCATGTGTGTCTCGGCCTCGGTCGCGGGCCACATCGGCTTGAAGGTATACCACTGCTCGGGCGCCACGGCGATCATGTCCTCGAGGGCGTCGGCCACTGCCTGCGTGGCTCGAGCCAGCTCGGCGGGAGAGGTGTCGGCGACCTCGATGGGCTCGTACATCACCGGCGAGTAGGTGCCGTCGTCGCGGCGCTTGGCCACGACCGGCACGAGCGCGGCCCCGGTGCGCGCAGCCAGCGTGGCCGGACCGGCCGGCAGCGTGGTCCAGCTCCCGAACAGCTGCACCGGCAGGTCGTCGGGGCGATAGCCCCAGTCGACGACCATGCCCAGGATGGCCGGTGAGCGCATGACCCGGAAGATCTCGCGCAGCTTCTTCCAGGGGATGACGGTCACACCCCAGCGCGCGCGGGAGGCGTTGAGCAGCTCGAACAGCTCGGGGAAGGCCGAGTCGTCGGCGAGCCCGTAGGTGGGGATGCCCTCCTGGGCATAGGCACCAGCGAAGACTTCGATGCTGCCGATGTGCCCCGAGACGGCGATGATGCCGCGGCCCTCGGACTCACAGCGGCGCCACAGCCTCATGAAGCGTTCGTGCCGCTGGCCCTCCTTGACCACCAGCCGTGCCGGCTCGTCGGCAGGCAGGTTGGGCAGCCGCATGACCTCGATGGCGAAGCGAGAGTAGGTGCCGTAGATACCGCGTGCCAGGCCCGCCACGTCCCGGTGATCGGGAGGCAGGCCCAGCACGTGGGCGGCGTTGCGCTTGATGATGTTCCGCTTGGACGGCCAGAGGTAGTAGCCGGCGAGGAAGCCGACCCGGGCGGTCGGCTCGCTGATACGCAGCGGCACCCGCACCAGCAGGGCAGAAGCGGCGCGGAAGACGCTGACCACGATCCGCTCCCAGCCCCGGGTGACGGCTCTGGAGAGTCGCCCCCGGGTGGAGCGGCGATGTGGTGCGTAATCGACGCCGGACACGTCCCTCCTGTCAGGCGATCGTGACCGCCTCCTGCTCCGCAGCGGCCGCCAGGACCGCCTCGGCCTCCTCGACCGCGTCCGACTCGCTGCCGGTCAGGGTCGCGTTGTCCTCGCCCGTGATGAAGGCTTCGACGCGCTGACGGGCGACGTCGTCATGCAGCTGCTGGGGCGGGCTCTTCATGAAGTATGCCGAGGGAGCCACGAGCGTGCCCGCCAGACCTCGATCGAGACCGATCTTGGCGCAGCGGATGGCATCGGTGATGACGCCGGCGCTGTTGGGGCTGTCCCAGACCTCGAGCTTGAGCTCGGCCAGCAGCGGCACGTCGCCGTAGGTCGTGCCCTCGATGCGGATGTGGCAGAACTTGCGGTCCTCCAGCCACGGCACGTGGTCCGAGGGGCCGACGTGGACCGCACCCTCCTCCAGCTCGTAGTCGAGCTGGCTGGTGACGGCGTTGGTCTTGCTGATCTTCTTGGACTCCAGGCGGTCACGCTCGAGCATGTTCTGGAAGTCGGTGTTGCCGCCGAAGTTCAGCTGGTAGGTCTTGTCGACCTGCACACCACGGTCGTCGAACAGGCGGGTCAGCACGCGGTGGCTGATGGTCGCGCCGACCTGGCTCTTGATGTCGTCACCGATGATGGGCAGCCCGGCCTCGGCGAACTTGGCCTGCCACTCGGGCTCGCGGCCGATGAAGACGGGGATGGCGTTGACGAAGGCACAGTCGGCCTCGATGGCGCGCTCGGCGTACCAGCGGGTGGCGTCCTCGCTGCCGACCGGCAGATAGGACACGAGCACGTCCACGTCGGCGGCCTTGAGCGCGGCGGTCACGTCGACCGGCGCGGCCTCGGACTCGGGCACCACGTCCGCCACGTAGCGTCCGATGCCGTCCATGGTCGGGCCGCGCTGCACGGTCACGCCGACCTGCGGCACGTCCATGAACTTGATGGTGTTGTTGGGCGCCGCGTAGATGGCCTCGCCGAGGTCCTTCCCGACCTTGTTGGCGTTGACGTCGAAGGCCGCCACGAACTCGATGTCGCGCACGTGGTACTCGCCCAGCTCCACGTGCATGAGGCCAGGGACGAAGGAGTCCACGGGCGCGTTCTCGTAGTAATAGCGGCCCTGGATGAGGCTGCTGGCGCAGTTGCCGACGCCGACGATGCCGACGCGGATCTTGTTGCTCATGGTGATGTCTCCTGCCTGGTGTCCCGCGTCAGTCGTTCTGCGGGTTTGGGGGTTGCGAGGTCACGAACCGGATGCGCTGGATCACCGTGACGGTGGCCAGCACCGCGATCAGCCCGAGGCCGAGCGCGAGGATGAGGCTGCCGAGATCGGACACATCGGGGGTAACACCGAAGATGCCTGCGATCACGACGGCCACGCCGAGGATGACCGTGCGGACCTCGCGCGGAGCGAAGCCGATGGCGGCCATGCCGGTGCCACTGGAGAAGCCGAGCGACTCGCTCCTGGCGCGGGTGTAGCTGACCATGAAGGCCGAGACCAGCGCTGCGGTCGCCAGCCAGGCTCCGAGATCGAAGCCCGCTCGCGTGGAACCGATGACGATGCCCAGATAGACGATGCCTTCGCCCCAACGGTCGAAGGTGCTGTCCATGAAGGCACCGAGCTTGCTCACCTGCCCGGTGGCACGCGCGACCGCGCCGTCGAACATGTCGAAACCTGCGCCGGCCGTGGCCACGATGCCGGCGAGGAACCACCATTCGACAGCGGCCAGCGCACCACCGATGGAGGCGATGCCGAAGCCGATGAGAGTGAGCATGTTGGGCGTGAGCCCTGCTCGAGACATGGCCAGGGCGATGGGCTCGACCCTGGCGCGGATGCCGGAGCGCTGCTCCGGGGAGATGAACGAACCCTTGCCCACGACTAGTCCTCCAGTCCCAGGAGCCGCAGCTCCTGTGCGTGGAACCGCAGCAGGGCCTCGCGACCCAGGCTGCAGATGGTTTCTCGACCCTGCCGTCGGGTCTCGACGAGTCCGGCCGCGCGCAGGCGGCGCAGATGCCACGAGACGAGCGGCTGGCTCAGGTCGACGTGACGCATGAGGTCGGTGACGGTGCCTTCCCCCTGCGCGAGGCGCTGGAGGATGCGCAAGCGCGTGGGGTCGGCCAGGGCCTTGTGCACCAGCGCCACGTCCTTCAGATCCGCGGGCGGATCGGTGACGGCGGCGATGGTGGATCGGATGCGTGCCGGACTTGGCAAGCGGCCCTCCGCTGGGTAGGAGCTAAACAACAACAAGCCTTTATATAAGCGAGTGTTGATGCTAATGCGTTGCGTTGGCCGTTGTCAACCCGGCGCGCGTGCGCATCCGACGCGGCTCGCTCATCATTCGTGCATGCACGCGCCCTGCCCGGGTCTCCAGCGCGAGGCCGCGAACCGCACCGAGCGTGGTAGCCCCGCATGAGTCGAGCTTCGCGTGCGGTGATGCTGGCCGCGCTCTGCCTGGGCGTGCTGCTGGTCGGCATCGAGCTCTTCATCACCGCGGTCGCGCTGCCGGACATCTTCTTCGATCTCTCCGGCTGGTCCGAGCTGCGGCGTGCCTCGTGGATCGTGACCGCCTACCTGGTGGCCTACATCGCAGCCATGCCCCTGGCTGGTCGTGCGGCGGACCGCTTCGGCCTACCCAACCTGATGATCGGGGCGCTCTGCGTGTTCGCGCTCGGGTCAC
>CAYZDQ010000177.1:0-5494 GCA_964476955.1 uncultured Anaerolineaceae bacterium | reverse complement strand
AAGAGCGCCTCGGGCGCGGCCTGATCGACTACTCGGTGGTCGCCGGCTCGGCGGTCCGCTTGGCGACCTCGGCTCGGACTACGGGCGCCACTTCCGTACCGAACAGCTCGATGGCGCGCATGACCTTGGCGTGCTCCAGCGAACCCGCGATGAACTGCAGCAGGAACCGGTCGTGCTTGAAGACCTCGTGCTGATACAGGATCTTGTCGATGACCTGCTGCGAGCTGCCGGTGAAGGTGTGGCCATCGAGCTCGTGACCGGCTTCGTACACCGCTCGGGTGACGGGCGCGAATCCGCGTTCCTTGCCGATGCGGTTCATCAGCAGTTGCGCCGCCGGCCAGGCATCGTCCGAGGCAGCCTGCGAGTCGTCCGCGAGGAAGCCGTGGGCGTTGATGCTGAACGGCAGCCGACCGTGGCCCGCCTCCGTCGCCGCGCGGCGGTGCAGCTCTGCGAAGGGGGCGAAGCGAGCCGGCTGGCCGCCGATGATGGCCAGTGCCAGCGGGAGGCCGAGGGCTCCCGCGCGAACGGCCGAGGCCGGCGTACCACCGATGGCGACCCACACGGGGAGGGGGTCCTGCAGCGGCCGCGGGTACACGCCTCGGTCGTCGATGGGCGGCCGATGCCGGCCTGACCAGGTGACCCGCTCCGAGGCGCGGATCGCGAGCAGCATCTCCAGCTTCTCGGCGAAGAGGCTGTCGTATTCGCGGAGGTCATAGCCGAAGAGCGGGAATGACTCGGTGAATGAGCCCCGGCCGGCCATGATCTCGGCGCGGCCGTCCGAGAGCAGGTCGAGGGTCGCGAACTGCTGGAAGACGCGCACCGGGTCGTCCGAGGAGAGCACGTTGACGGAGCTCGACAGGCGGATGCTCGTGGTGCGCTCAGCGATGGCGGCCAGCACCACCGCCGGCACGGAGATGGGGAAGTCGGCACGGTGGTGTTCGCCCACGGCGAAGACGTCGAGGCCGACCTCGTCGGCCAGGCGTGCTTCGTCGACGACATCGGCGAGCCGCTGGTGTGGCGTGATGCTGCCGCCGAGCTCCGGTGTGATGTCACCGAACGTGTAGAGACCGAGTTCGAAGGGGGGCATGGCGGGCATGGTACGTGCCGCTACAAGCGAAGTGGGCCGGGAGTGGCCAAGAGCACGCGGGCTACTTCGGCTCGAGCGTTCCTACGAACTCCCAGCTCCTCACGAACCACGGCCGCAGCTCGTCCTGGCGCTCCAGCAGGTCGTTCGGCACGACCGCGAAGTCGGGCATGTTCTTGCCGTATTGCACCGGGATACGGGAGTCGTACCTCCCGATGAACTCCTGCTGGTCCTCCCTGGAGAGCCGGAGGGAGACTTCACCCTCCTTGTCGATGAAGCTCGTCATGTACCCGTTCCGTGACGTGTACGGGTTGGCCGCGCCCTTGCGTTCGACATCCTCTACGGAGGCCACGAGCTCCTGGTAGAGCGCGAGGCGATCGGCTGGTCCCTGGTACTTGGCCTTGGCCATCGGTCGTCAGGGGTATGCCTGCTGGTCGGGCAGGCTCCCCGGCCTCCTCTCCATGCGTGCGGTCTCGTGCGCACAGCCTAGCGACGCCCGTCTAGGGCGAGCCGGCGGTTCAGCCGGTCTGCAAGTCGAGGGCCGCGGCGAGCGGGAGTGGGTTCCGGGGAACAAGGTCGTCCCCGACGGCGAGGCCGGCGCGATCTCGCGGACAATCCACGCGGACGGAAGCTGCCATCGCGCTGAAGCTACCCCGTAGCGAAGTAGGTGTCGTCGGGGCCCGACGCCTGCAGAGTGTCGACATCGAGATCGAGCCCATCCGCGTCTCCCGCCGCGAGCAAGGCACCGTAGACCGGCTCGGCCCGGGACGCGACGACCTCGAAGCCGGCCAGCTCGGCCTTGAGCGCTTCAGCCAGGTCGGCGTGGTGGTGTCGGAAGACGCCGCCGCTCGTCACGACCAAGGGGTTGGTCCCCTGCAGCGAGACCCACTCGGCTGCCTTGCGCACGTAGCCTGCGAGCAGCCGGCCGTGCTCCTTGATGAGCGGCACCACCAGGGGATCACCGCGGTGGCTCGCGTCGAGCACAATGGGCGCCAGCCGCCCCAGGCTGCGGCGGCCGAGGCCGCCGGTGCGCGTGATGGCATAGACGAGCTCGTCCACAGAGGATGTGCCGAAGACATCGAGCGCATCCTGCTGGAAGCTCGGCACCGGCCCCGAGCCGTATTCGCCCCGGATGAGCAGGTCGAACGCGATGCGGCCGAGCTCGAGCGCGCCGACTGCCTCTATGCGCTCGCCCGAGAACCAGGTCTCGCCAGTCTCGCCCCGCGCCGCGATCGCAGCGCCGGTTCCCAGGACGAGTGCCACTCCGATGCCGTCAGCGGTCCCGGCCCGAAGCGCCCCGAAGGCGTCGTTCATGACCGCGATGCGACCGCCCAGGGGAAGGCGTGTATCGAGCTCGCTGGCATAGAAGTCGACGTCCTCCGGCCAGTCGCAGCCGCACAGGCTGAAGACGGCTCGCCGCAGGTCTGCGGGCTGTGCGCCCGCGTCCGCCACCGCTCCCAGGACACTGGCTACGACCTCTCCCACGGCCGCCTCCGGAGAGGTCTGATTGTGGATGTCCGACGAGCCGGCGCGCCCGGCGCCTACGACCGAGCCGGTGGCGTCAGCGATGAGCGCCACCGTCTTGGTGGCTCCGCCGTCGACCCCCAGCAGCAGTCGGCTCAAGCGATCGTGCCCCTCAGCGCAGCAGCCGTTCCGGCAGGTAGTCGCGGTGGGCTGCTGCCATCTCGTCGTACAGCGTCTCGGCCAGGCGGATCTCGGTCAGCCAGGGGTGACTGGCGAGAGCGCGCACCGCGTCCCGTCGACCGCCGTGCCAAGCCGCGTCCGCCGTGAGGTACTGGTACTCGGCGAGCTCCCCGATGAGCCCGTAGACGTGGCGCGGGATGGGCGGCGTGGCCTCGGGGTGGAAGCCGTCCTTGTCGACCTTGGCGAAGACCTCCACCACCACGTCCTCGTCGAAGCCAGGCAGAGCCGTACCGACGTTGGGCGTGTTCACCGGCAACACCAGGCCGAGGTCGTTGTAGTACGAGTCGATGGCATCGAGCGCCAGCTCCAGCTCGAAGATGCCGCCACGTGAGCGGTTGGGATCGAGCTGCGGGTCGTCACTGCCTGCCTGCTCCACGTAGTGGTCCCAGTAGTCCGGGACACTCGCGAGGATGTCCTCGGCGCGCGTCGTCTCCTTGGCCTGGAGCTCAGCGAGGATCTCACCGCGGTAGTAGTAGTAGCGCAGGTACTGCGATGGGATGGCATCCATGGTCACAACCAGCTCCACGAAACGGCGGTCGTGCGGCAGGACGTCCGTGCGGCCCTGCATCCGCTCCCAGGCAGCACGGATGACGGGCATGGCGTCGTCCACGCCGTCGTACTCGGACTGGATCGACCAGGTGGTGTGGTTCAAGCCCACCATGCGAGCCTTGATCCGGGTCCGGTCGAGGCCGGCCGCGTCGGCCAGCTCCATGGGGAAGTCGTAGCTGCCCTCGCAGAACGAGGTGAACGAGAACTCGGTGTGGCGGGTCGCGGCCTGGGCCACGATGTTCACCGGGTTGGTGTAGTTGAAGATCCGGGCGCGGGGAGCTACCTGGCGCAGGGTCTCGACGACGCCCTGCAGCACGTGGATCGAACGCAGGGCCATGAAGAAGCCGCCAGGACCCTGCGTCTCCTGCCCGATGACGCCGTGGCGCAGCGGGAGGCGTTCGTCGAGGACCCTGGCCTCGAAGCCGCCGGGCCGGTAGCTGCTGAGCACCGCGTCCACATCGGTGAGGCCTTCGCGCTGATCGGTGGTGGCGCGGAAGCGGATGTCCAGCCCGCGGGCCGCGACCATGCGCTCGGCTAGGCGTCGGACGATGTCCAGGCGCCCCTCGTCGAGGTCGATGAGTACGACCTCCGAGCCGGCGAAGCGTGCTCCGTGATTGTGGATGAAGGCCGCCATCGTGCCAGCGGCACGCGTCGAACCGCCACCCAGATATGCCAGTCGGATCGAGGCCAACCGTTACTCCTTGACTGCTCCCGTCAGGAAACCACGAACGAACTGCCGCTGCAGGAAGACGTAGAAGATGATCACCGGGATCGCCACCAGGACCGCCGCGGCGGCCACCACCGTCTGGTCGCTGGTGCGTTGTGCGCCCGCGAAGAACGACAGCGCCAACGGGGCGGTGAAGACCCGACCCGAGGGGTTCATCACGAGCGCCAGCAGGAAGTCATTCCAGGTGTACATGAAGATCAGCACCGACAGCGTGAGCGTGGCCGGCAGAGCGCTGGGTAGCAGTACGCCGATGAGCGTGCGGAAGTGCCCCGCCCCGTCGACACGCGCGGCTTCGGTGACGGAGCGTGGCGTCGACCTGAAGAAGCCACGCATCCAGAACGTGCCCAGCGTCACCGAGACTCCGATCTGGGGCAGGATCAGAGCGGGCAGGCTGTCGAGCAGGTTCCAGCCCTTGAACATCTGGTACAGCGGGATGATCAGCGACTCGTACGGGATGATCAGTCCGGTGATGAGGACGAAGAAGATGAGGTTGGCACCGGGGAAGCGCATCGTCCCGAGGGCATAGCCAGCGAGCACCGACAGCGCCACCGACACGATGACCACGCTGAAGGCCACGATGGCGCTGTTGATGAGGGCCTCATCGAAGCGCCCGTCGCGCCATGCGACGGCGAAGTTGTCGAGTGTGAACTCCGAGGGCAGGCTGAAGCCGGTGACCGTCTCGTGGGGCGGGGTCAGCGCCAGGGTCACGATCGAGATGAGCGGATAGACCGCGATGACCGCGAAGACGATGAGCAGGAAGTGGGTGCCGACGCGTTCCAGTGTGCTGCTCATCGACCCGGCTGCTCCTCTCCGCGTTCGCCGATGCGAACGATGAGGATGGCGACCACCAGGATGAGTCCGGTCAGCACGACGCCGATAGCGGATCCGGTGCCCAGGCGGCGGGCCTCGAAGCCGAACTCGTACAGCAGCACCGAGGGCACGGTCGTGGATTGGCCGGGGCCGCCGCCAGTGGAGACGAAGATCAGGTCGAAGTTGCGCAGCGCGAAGATGACCGTCAGCGTCAGCACTACGACCATCTCGTTGCGCAGGCTGGGCAGCGTGACCGCGAAGAACTCGCGCACAGCGCCGGCGCCATCGACGCGCGCTGCGTCGTAGAGGTCGAGCGGGATCTTCTGGACACCGGCCACGAACAGGATCATGGCCAGGCCGGTGTTCAGCCAGGTTCCCACCAAACCGATAGCCGGCAGCGCGAAGTCGAAGTCGCCGAGCCAGGCGCGCGTGATCCCGTCCAGGCCGATGAGGCGCAGGAACTCGTTGAGCACGCCGTTCTGGGAGTAGATCCAGACCCAGGCGATGGCGATGACGACCATGGAGATGGTCTGTGGCAGGAAGAGCGCGACGCGATAGCCGGCGACGCCACGGATGCGGATGCGGGAGAGCAGGGCCGCGAGCAGCAGCCCGATCATGAT
>CAYZDQ010000176.1:0-5501 GCA_964476955.1 uncultured Anaerolineaceae bacterium | reverse complement strand
GGTGAAGACGATCGGCGTCTCGGGGTAGCGCACTTGTACGCGGGCGAGCAGGTCGGGCAGGTAGCCGCTGGGTGCGTGGGTCAGTTTGAGCAGCGAGGCGTAGCGATCCTCTACCACCACCGCCGACCGCGGGAGGCTCGAGAGCTTGGCCAGCTCGAACGTCAGCGAACCGTCGTTGAGCGACCCCGCGAGGTCTGCGATCGTCTTGCGCTCGACTGCAGCCAGGATGCGCCCAGCGGCGTCACGCACGGCGTAGTCACCTGCCGACAGCGCCTCACGCTCGCTCTCGGCCTGCTGCTTGGCGAAGCGGTAAGGGTAGTGCTCGCGAGTGTCGATGAGGATGGTGAGGGACCCTGCGAGGTCGCTGATGCGGCGGCCGGGGATGCGCGCGCCCGGTCGAGCCGTGGATGCCACCTTGCGCGTCTGCCAGAAGATGCCTTCCCGCCCACCGGCGATGCGGGTGAACACGAACTGGGAGCGGAACTCACGCTTGCGGTCCAGCTGCAGGTCGACCGCGACGCCGCGCCGATGGCACTCGACGACCGGCACGTCCTCGATGATCTCTGCATCGTCGGGCCAGGCCTCGATGCGGTGGCAGTAGACGCGACTGGTGCGCGGCCACGTGTCGCGTGCCTTGAGCGCGAGGCCGTCCTTGCCGATGGGTACGAGTAGCAGGTACGGCAGCGTGCTATCGGGGTCGGGATTGCGCGCCACCAGAAAGCGCCGGCTCATATGCCCATCGTGCCACGAGTCGCCGCCGGCCACCCAGTCTTATGGGCGGTCGAAGACTACGGGGCCACGGCATCGAAGGATCCAGGGCGATGCAGCACTGCGGCCGAATCGCACAGGCACCACCGCCTACGTCAGCCCCCAGAACGGGCCGGAAAGGCCGACCGAGCGGAAGTACTCCAGGGCACGCACCGGCTCGCGGCGTACGTAGCCCTCCTCCAGGCGGCCTTCGTACCAGTGCGCTGCCAGGCGCCAGAGCGTGGCCAGGTCCATGACGTAGCCGGGCTCCACACCGCTCGACTCTGTCCAGCGCTGGACACACTCGACCGAGCAGAACAGGCGCTGGTTGTTGCAGGTGTGGACGACGTCATCCCAGCACTCGGCCATGGGCACCAGGAAGTGGGCCACCTCGTCACCGACCGGTGGGGCCTCGCGGCTGACCACCCACGACAGCGGCTTGCCACAGCCGGGGCACTGGGTGGCGACCAATACCTCGGGGTCGTCGGGGCAGAGCTGCGGGATGGCGAACGAGTCCCAGGCGCAGCCACCCCACCAGAGCGTGTCCGTGCCCATCACGCTGAAGCCGAGGGGAATCGAGGCGAACGGGTGGGCCATCACGATCTCGTCGTCGCGCAGGACCACGTGGCGGCCGAGCGCGAGTGAGTGCAACGAATCACGGACGGCGTCAGCACTGAGCGCGAGCTGGAACGCCATATCCTCGACCGCACTGGGTCGGCCGTCGTGCACGTATCCGCGGTAGACCGCGAGGCGAACGGCTTCGTCGTGGTTCATCGGCGGCTCCTTCGATGCGTCGCTGCTCAGTCGTCGGCAGAGGAGGCGGCGACAGGTTCGCGGGCCTGCGCGTCGCCTGCGGATGATGCCGCAGCTGGTCGTGTCTGCGTGCGACGCTTCCGCTTGGGTCGGCGGAACTCGACGACCAGCTCCGTGCCCGTAGCCCTGGCGATGCGCTTGAGCGTGCCCACGCTGGGGTTCTGTTGGCCAGACTCCAGGCGCGCGATCGTCGACTGCGGCGCGCCGATCAGCCGCCCGAACTCCGTCTGGGTCATATCGAGGTCGGCCCGAAGCCCATTGAGCTCGATCGCGATCGCGTCGTAGGGAAAGAGCCGCTCATAGCCCTCCTCGAAGCCCGGGATGGCGAGCAGCTCCTGCTCCAGGTCCTTCCACTTCATCGCGACTCCGCCTCCACTGTGTCTCGCCACCGGTGAACCCTCGATTCCACGGCCGCGAGTTCCGCCGGTCTGTGCCGCTTCGTCTTCTTGGCCAGCACGACTCCGACGGCGATGGCCCGCACGCCTCGCACTGGGCAGAAGTAGGCGCGGTAGTCGCCGAAACGGATCTCCCAGAACTCGGCATCCGTGAGCTTCTTCGCTCCTGCGGCCTTGGTGCCGTAGTGCTCCAGACGCCGCATCGCATTCTGGAACTGCTGTGGCAGTGCGACAGGAGCCTTCCGGCTGCGCACCACGTTCCACACCTCCGGTGCCACGCGGATGTCGAAGCCTTGACGTCGGGTCATGCCGACGGCTCCGAATATAGCATCGATGCTATATCCAGCCTAGTGGGGAGCGGCGGTCCTCCGGAGCGCAGGCGACACGCCGACGGCGCGAGTGAGGTGGCCGTCGACGAGGGCGAAGGGCGGCAGGTCGAGGGCGTTCATGTCGACCTCCGCGAACTCGTCGAGCAGCCACAGGGCGAACTCGCGCTCGACGTCGAGCGGCAGGCAGATGACGAGATCGCGCATGGGTGCGAGGACCAGGCCGCTGCGTTCGCCGAGTACGTGGGTCAACTCGTCGGGGAGCAGCAGCAGGGTGGCAGCCCAGCCCTCGCGTGACTGGAAGGCCAGTGTGGGCACATCGGCGATGCGCTCGTGGATGAGCGCGAACTGCTTTCGGGCAGCGACCCTCGCGCGGACGTTGTCGAGGGCCTGCTCGAAGGCTTCGGCCGCTGAAACGCCCCAGCCCTCGAGCTGCTCGCGGGCGACGAAGAGCATGGCCGGGCCGATGTCCATGCCCAGGACCGTCGGGATCCCCGGCGAGAACTCACGCTGCGGCAGGTCCTCGATGTCGACCGGCAGCGCGCGCCGTCGGGGGAGGGCGATGCGGAGGTTCGGGGCCACTTCTGCCCAGGATGCTCCGAGGTCGACCGATTCGATGGCCGTGAGGACTTCGTCGACGGAGGCGGTGGTGACCAGGGGCTCTTCGGGCGTCGTCATCGCGCCACGGTCCCAGCCGGTCCTTGGCGCGGGCTGAACGCGCGCTTACCGGGGTCTTGTGGCTCTGCGGGTGCCTGTAGATGGGCCGTAGGCTGCGGTGGTGACGTCCATCCAAACGCCAGCCGCCGAGGTTCGACGCGCCTATGTTGACACTGGCGGACGCGACGCTGACGATTTCGGCGTTAATCGCGGGCATGATCGCGGGACGTGCGGTGATGTCCATGGATGCGACCCGCCGGCTGGAGCCGATGTGGATCATCCGCGGCGGGCTGCTGCTGACGTTCGTGGCGGTGCTGGTGGTGTGGGTGTCCGGCTCATGGTGGTTGAGCGCGGCTGCGATGGTTGTTGCTGGCTTCGGCCCGAGGCACCGGCTGCAGGCTCGGCTCGGCTGGTGCTGGCGGCAGGGCTGGCCATCCTGGTGGCGCCGCTCCTGCTTGGCATCATCGCCGCCCTCGACGACCCGGCACTGGGTCGGGCCGGCGGGCTCGTGCCATCGACCTGACTCGGCCCTGGCGCCGGCCCAGGGGCGGCAACTTCGGTGCCTCCAACCACTGCTCCGCTACCGCTTGGAGCGGTCCCATGGCGACTGGATCACTCTCGACTCCGAGTGGTTGGCTCGATGGCCGCTGGCAAAGCGCGATCGGCGAGCGAGGTCGCAATCTCCGCGATTACGCCATCGAGTTGTTCTCGGATATCGCACTCCCAGACTTCGTAGACGCTCCAGTCTGCCGCTTCAAGTTCACGTCGCTTGCGAGCGTCGCGCTCGCGGTTGAGTTCGAACTTGCGCGCCCAGAACTCCGGGTTGGACTTGGGCAGGTTCGGATGGCATTTCGGGCAGTGGTGCCAGTAGCAGCCATGGACGAACACCGCCACTTTCCGACCCGGGTACGAGATGTCGGGGCGACCCGGTGCCGCCCTCCAGTTCAGTCGATACCCCGGGTAGCCAGCTTCTCGGAGTGCGGCGCGCAGCGTTCTCTCGGGTCCGGTGTCCTTCGCTCGGTTCGCCTTCATCACTGCTCGGGTTGCAGCCGACGATGCGGGTGGATTCGGCAACTGGAGACGCGTCATGCTGGCAGTATCGCTCCATACGAAGCGGTCGCGAGCCAGGGGAGGCGATGAACGGGTTCGACGGAAGGCTGGCATCTGCGCCAGAGATTCTTGACCGTGCCTCGCTCATGCCGGGGCGATCATTCGGCGAACTCGTGTCGATGAGCGGACTCTCGGACCAGAGCAGCCCACACACGAAGGGACGAGTCGGCGAAGCAGCGGAGACCTTCTTCGGGATGGAGGTCGACAACCTGCCCGAGCCCGACTTCCGCGCCGCAGGCATCGAACTGAAGACCGTTCCGCTGCGACCTCGGCAGGACGAACTCCTGGTCAAGGAACGCGTCTACATCTCGATGATCGACTACCACGCACTTGCAGACGAAACGTGGGAGACCGCATCGGTGCGCCGCAAGCTTGGCCGCATCCTATTCGTGTACTACGACTGGCTCCCGAACGCTCCTCTCGGGGACCTCAGGGTGGCCGACGTCGTCCTGTGGGAACCCTCGGCCGAGTTGATGCAGGTGTTCGAGGCTGATTGGCGACGTGTCCATCGGTTCGTTCAAGAGGGACGGGCGCATGAAGTCAGTGAGGGCAACGGCAGACTACTCGTGGCGGCGACCAAGGGCCCTGGTGGTCCACCGTCGAAGTCTCAACCCCACTCCGACACGCTTGCGAGGCAGCGAGCATGGGCACTGCGCCCGGCGTTCCTGAGGTCGATCCTCGAGTCGCACAGGGCCGGGCCACGAGTAGCCATCGAGATCTCCACGACGCTCGAAGACCGGGCACTCGGGGCTCTCAGTCGCCTGGCGGGGAAGCGAGTCAAGGATGTCGAGGCCGAGCTCAGGATGCCTGCATCACGAGCCAAGCACCGTGCCGCGCTCGTATTCCAGCGCGCGGTTTCGACGTGGGCGGGCAGCACCCATTCGGACCTCCTCGAGGCGGGCGTTGATTTCCGCGTGGTGCAGGCGGATCCATCGCTCAAGCCGTACGAGTCTCTGTCCTTCCCTGCCTTCCGATATCAGGAACTGGTTCGCGAGGACTGGGAAGAGAGCGAGCTCCTGTCGCGGATGGATCGCTTCCTCTTCGTTCCAGTCGTCGGCGGCCAAGGGCTCGCCGAGGTGGGTGACTGCGTCGTGCAAACGCCCTTCGGCTGGCATCCGACGGAAGCCGACCTCGATCAAATGGAAGTCGAGTGGACGATGTTCCGCGATGAAATCGCGGCTGGCAAGGCGCTCTCCCTGACGCCGCGGACTGAGACGCGGCGCCTGCATGTTCGACCCAAGGGGAAGGATGGGCTCGATACCGATCCAGCACCGGTCGTAGGTCCAGCGGTCAGGAAGTGCTTCTGGTTCAACCTGGAGTTCGTGGCCGACATCCTCCGCACCGGCGCACGGACTGCGCCCTCGGGCTAGGAGGCCGCTTCGGCGGCGCCGGATGCGCTTTCCCGCTCGCCCGATGCATCGCGCATCAGCTCAGCGCCGACGCGCTCGATGAG
>CAYZDQ010000175.1:0-5502 GCA_964476955.1 uncultured Anaerolineaceae bacterium | reverse complement strand
CACCGGCTCCGGGCGCAGGATCATGCCGGCACCACCGCCGTACGGGTAGTCGTCCACGGAGCGGTGCTTGCCCAGGCCCCAACCGCGCAGGTCATGGGCCTGGAGCTGCGCCAGCCCACGTTCGAGCGCCCGGCCCGGGATCGAGGCCGCCAACGGACCGGGGAACAGGTCCGGGAAGAGCGTGATCACGTCGATGCGCATCAGGAGGCATCCTCGGTGGGCTGATCGGGGGTGGAGTCGGCCGGCTCGGCACCGGCAACAGCACGTGCACGGGCTCGCTTCTCCGCGAGCGCGGCCTTGCGTGATCGGCGCGTGACCTCTTGCCGGCGGCGTCGGCGCGGCGGCTTGTCCGGCAGGTCCAGGGCCACCGGATCGATGACCATGCGACCGGCAGCGGGATCCAGCTCCACCACCACGCTACGCACGCCCGGCACCATGATCTCGCCGAGAGGTCCGCCACGGACCACGTAGACCTCTCCCCCGCCGGCACGGAAGACATCCACGACGGTGCCCAGGTCCGTGCCCGTGGTGGTCGAGACAGCGAGGCCACGCAGTTCGTGCCAGTAGTAGGTGCCCTGGGGCAGCGGAGCCTCGGGCACGACCTCCAGGTAGCGGTCGCGCAAGTGCTCTGCCGACTCCCGGCTCGGATGCTCCTCGAAGCGCACCAGCACCCCCGGCTTGGCGGCTCCGGTCCAGGCGACCGTCAAGGGCCGGTCATCACCCTCGACGAATAACACCGATCCGACGGCGAACCGCTGGGGCTCGTCGCTCAGGACCTCGACACGGACCGCGCCCCGCAGCCCGTGGAGTCCCCGCACGAGTCCGACGGTGACGCGCTCGTCGGCGGGCGTCGTCACGTCTGGCTAGACGATCTCCAGGGAGATGGGCTGGCCCTCGCGAGTGGCGACGACCTTCAGCAGCGTGCGCAGAGCCTTGGCCACGGAGCCGTTGCGGCCGATGACCTTGCCCATGTCATCTTCGGCCACGGTCAACTCGATGACCTGGCCGCCATCCTCTTCATGGACCTCGACGCTGACGGCGTCGGGATCATCGACGAGTGACTGGGCCACGAATGTGACCAGTTCGACTGCAGCCATGGCTACTTGGCGTCGGGCAGGATGCCGACCTGGCGGAAAAGGCGCTCGACGGTGGCAGAGGGCTTGGCACCCTGGGCCATCCACTTCGTGGCCTTCTCGGCGTCGACGTTGATCTCGACCGGCTCGGTGCGCGGGTTGTAGTGACCGAGCGTGTCGATAGAGCGACCATCACGGGCGCTGCGGCTGTCGGCGACGACGAAGCGGTAGCTGGGCTGCTTGGTCGCGCCGACACGGGTGAGTCGGATTCGGACTGCCAAGGTGTTGTGGGACCTCCTGGTGGGGCGATGGCGTTGCCGCGATGGTCGTGTCCCGCGGGCATAGGAACGCCGGGCACCGCTAGGCGATGCCCGGCGAATGGTACCGCGTTTCGGGCGTTACTGGCCGACGATGACCGTCATGCGCGAGCGGAGCACCTCGTCGTCGGCGGTGCCCACCGCGATCATGCGGTCGACGCCGGTGGCGTACGGGGCGATCTGGGACCACTCGGGAGCCATCATCGAGAGCATCGGATCGAGTGCCGTTAGGAGCGAGCTGATGTTCAGATACAGCACGCCGCTGTTGACGGTGTCGTCCGCAAGCGCGTCGACATAGCCTGCGCTGGCACCGAGCGAGTCGCTGCCGTCACCGAGGATGGCCGACTCGACGAAGTCGCCCATGCCGATGAGCAGGGTGCCGTCGGCGACGGCCACATCGATGCGGTTGGCGATGTTGAGCGGCAGGCCCGACTCGGCCATCATGGCGTCGAGCGGGACGTTGATGGTGGTGACCTTGACGCCGCCGACGTCTGCGGTCTCGAGGCTGACGCCCTCCTCTTCCATCTGCGTGGTGAACATGCGCAGGACGGTCAGGAGGTTGCCCACACGCTCGGTGCCGACGGCCTCGTCGCTGACCTCTGCCGCGATCCCGGCCCACACCCCGTCGGAGCTGAAGCCGGCGCCCACGCCGGCGTCACCCACGAAGTCGAGAAACTCCGGCAGCGGCACGCCGAGCATGGCGGTGATGGGGCTGTCCTCACTGAAGAGGACCTCGATGTCGCTCATGCTGCCTGTCGCGTCAGCGGCCATGAGGGCCTCGGACTCCATCAGGCTGACGAGCT
The DNA here is from genome assembly GCA_964476955.1 of uncultured Anaerolineaceae bacterium. Lineage (GTDB taxonomy): Bacteria > Chloroflexota > Limnocylindria > Limnocylindrales > CSP1-4 > JAFMJV01. Next base: position 3,309 of record CAYZDQ010000175.1, on the reverse strand, counting down.
GGTCGAGACCGCTTCCGATGGCGCTGCCGACCTCGCGGGTCTCGATGTAGACCTGTGTCTCGGCGGGGAAGCTCATCGCCAGGTCAGACTCGCCCACCGGAATCGACGGCGTCTGCTCCCCGGGCGTGACCAGGGCCTCGAGCGTGAGGCGGTCGTTCTCGGCCACGAGCGAGGCGGTCAGGTCGACCGGCAGCATCGCGGCCAGGTCCTGCGTCGGCAGGGCCATGCCCGTCTCGCCCTCGGCCATCATGGCGGCGAAGTCGAGGAAGGTGGCGTACGGCGCGAGGTCCATCCAGGCACCGACGAGCCGGGCCTGGGGCAGACGCGCCCAGGCGGCCGCGAAGGCCTCGTTGTCGGCGAGGCTCGGAGCCGCGCCGTCGAGCACGTCGATAGCGCCCTCCATGGTGCCTTCGCCCATGGCCACGAGCATCCAGTCGCCATGCATGGCCACGCTCATCGGCGGCGACGACATGGGATCGCTGAAGACGGCCACATCGTTGTAGGAAGACTCGGTCAGCGACTCGGATGAGCCGGAGGCCAGCAGATGCTCCACCAGCGCGCCGGCAGCGTCGGCATCGGCCAGAGCCAGTCCGGCCACGAGCGAGGGATCCTCGCCCATCATGACCGCTTCGACTCCGGAGAGCGCGATGCCGATCTCGCCGGTGAACACGTCACCGATGAGGTCACCTTCGGGTGCACCTGCACCGAGCTGGGCGGTGAGCATCGCGAAGAGCTCGTCCTTCTTCATGTCGAAGCTGCCCGCGTCGGCGAAGCCGGGGAAGGCAGGCATCATCTGGGCCACGGCCTCACCCTGGCCGGCCGGCATGTCCAGCCGGGCCTCGACGTAGGCGACCGCGTCGGCGGGTGCGAACTGTGGGCCCTGGGACTCACCGGCTCCGCTCTGCGCGAAGACCACCAGGCCGGATCCGGAGACGACGAGTGCAGCCGTGGCAGCGGCTGCGACGGACCAGCGCATGAGACCGCGACGGCTGCTCATCGCCGTCGCTGTGGGGGTGGACATGGATACCTCCGAGGCGTCATTGACGGGTGTTTGGACGTTCCTTCGGCGCCATTGTCTCACCGATGACACCCACTACACACCTAGCCCAGCGGTCCCATAGGCAGTCCCGGCATCCGGCCTCCCTTGCCGCGCATCATCTTCATCACCTTCTGCATCTCGGCGAACTGCTTCACGAGGCGGTTGACCGCCGGTAGGCTCGTGCCGGAGCCCTTGGCGATCCGCCGTCGGCGCGAGGCGTTGAGGATCGTGGGGTCGGCCCGTTCCTCGGGCGTCATCGAACGGATGATGGCCTCGACACTGGCCAGCTCGCCGCGATCGATGGCCTGCTGGGCCTGCTTGGCCGCGCCGCCCATGCCCGGGATCATCTCCATGATCGAGCCGAGCGGGCCCATCTTCTTGACCTGCTGCATCTGCTCGAGGAAGTCCTCCAGCGTGAAGGCGTTCTTCTGCAGCTTCTCGGCCAGCTTCTCCGCTTCCTTCTCGTCGTACGTCTCCTGCGCCTTCTCGACGAGGCTGACCACATCGCCCATGCCCAGGATGCGCCCGGCCAGACGGTCGGGGTGGAAGACCTCGAACTCGTCCGTCTTCTCGCCGGTGCCCATGAACTTCACGGCCAGGCCGCTGACGGCCGCGATCGAGAGCGCCGCGCCACCACGGGCGTCACCGTCGATCTTGGTCAGCACCAGACCGGAGACGGGAGTGTTCTCGTGGAAGGCCTCGGCCACGGCCACGGCCTCCTGGCCGACCATGGCATCGACCACCAGCAACGTCTCGCGCGGCTGTACGCCCGCATGTACGCCGCGGATCTCGGCCATCAGCTCGTCGTCGATCTGCAGGCGGCCGGCGGTGTCGAGGATGACCACGTCGCGACCGGTCTGCTTCGCCTCCGCCACGGCGCCGGAGGCGATGTCGACGACGGTCGTGCCGGCCGGAGCGCTGTAGACGGGGATGTCGAGGTTGGCGCCCAGCGTCTTGAGCCGGTCGATGGCCGCCGGCCGGTAGATGTCCGCCGCGACCAGCATCGGCTGCCGGCCCTGGCGCACGATCCAGCGGGCCAGCTTGGCCGCGGAGGTGGTCTTGCCCGAGCCCTGCAGGCCGACCATCATCACCACCGCCGGGGAGCCGTCGTAGCGGAATACACTGTCCCCTGCCCCGAGGATCTCGGTCAGCTCCTCATGGACGATCTTGACCACCATCTGGCCGGCGTTGACGTTCTCGATGACGTCAGCACCGATGGCGCGTGCCTTCACACGCTTCACGAAATCCTTGACGACCTTGTAGTTGACGTCGGCCTCGAGCAGCGCCATGCGCACCTCGCGCATGGCCACGTTGACGTCGTCTTCGGTGATGCGTCCGCGGCCGGTCAGGCCCGCGAGCGCGTCTTGGAGTCGATCGGAGAGAGAGTCGAACATGTGGTCAGTCTAGCGGTGAGTGCGGATGAGGCCGCCGACCGCGTTCCGGCCCGCCGAGGCCGCTGCTCACGCCACGGGCGAGCTCGATTTGTGTGGGCCTCTTCGCGCAGCGCATGACTCGACCAAGATGGGGCCGTGAGCCGGCTGATCCTCGCTGTCCGATGCGTGTGGAGGATGATCCGGCGGAGTTGCGTCCAGCCCGCGGTCCTAGCCCCCGTTCTCCCCTTCGACCGCGAAGAGCGCGGCCACGAAGGCGTTGGGGTCGAAGTCACGCAGATCGGTCATCTTCTCGCCGATGCCGACGAACAGCACCGGCACATCCATCGAGCGCTCGATGGCGAAGGCCACCCCACCCTTGGCCGTACTGTCGAGCTTGGTCAAGGCGATGGCCGTGAGTCCCGAAGACTCGTTGAAGGCCATCGCCTGCATGAGCCCGTTCTGGCCGGTCGTGGCGTCGAGCACGAAGAGCACCTCCGGATGGGCTTCGGGGATGCGCTTGCCGATGGTGCGCCGGATCTTGGCCAGCTCCTCCATGAGGTTGGCCTTGGTGTGCAGCCGGCCAGCGGTATCGATGATGACCACGTCCATCTTCCGCGCCACGGCCGCGTCCATGGCGTCGAACACGACCGCCGAAGGATCGGCGCCGGCCGAGTGCGAGATGACCGGCACGTCGATGCGCTCGGCCCAGGTCTCGATCTGCTCGATGGCGGCGGCCCGGAAGGTGTCCGCGGCGGCCAGCAGGACCTTGGCTCCGAGCGACTTGAAGCGATGGGCCAGCTTGGCGATGGTGGTCGTCTTGCCGGTGCCGTTGACGCCGACCACGAGGATGACCGCGGGGATACCCGGCCCCGGGATGCGCGGCCAGGGTACCGCCTT
>CAYZDQ010000174.1:0-5513 GCA_964476955.1 uncultured Anaerolineaceae bacterium | reverse complement strand
CTCGGTCTGCTTCTCGCCGCAATCGAGGTAGCCGGTGGGTGAGACACCCATGCGCATCCGTCCATCCTCGAGCGACCAGCCGCCGTTGAAGCGACCACAGCCGGTCTCGCCTTCGAGCCTTCCACCGCCGAGCAGGGCCAGGGCCAGCTCACTCCCGGGACGCGGTTCGATGAGCCCCTGCTCCCAGGGGTCGAAGGCCTCCACCGTCCATGAGCCGTCGGGGCTCGTGGCGAGGGGCGCGACAGACGAGATGGGCAGCGGTGACGGAGCAGCCGATGGCTCGAGGCTGGCGTCCTGGCCGAAGGCGGGAAGCGGCAGGAGCAGCAGCGCCCCCAGGGAGAGGGCCACGAGCGAGCGGCGCGACAGAGCGTTCACGGGCACGTGGGACAGCGTACCGCCGAGCCGAATCCGGCGCTACCGTAGGCCCATGGTCGACATCTTCGATGGGGCGCCCAAGGTCGAGCTCCACCTCCACCTCGAGGGTGCCATCCCGATCGCGGCGATGTGGCAGCTGGTGCAGGGCTACGGCGATCCCCGGACGCACTCGCTCGAGGAGATGCGCGCCCGCTTCACCTACCGCGACTTCGCCCACTTCATCGAGACCTGGCAATGGATGCTGCCCTTCATCCGCACTCCCGACGACTGGACCTTCGTCGCGCGAGCCGTGGCCGAGTCGCTGGCCGAACAGGGCATCGTCTATGCAGAGGCCTCCATCTCCCCCACCGACTTCCGCCAGCATGAGCTGAGCGTGGCCGAGATCGCCACCGCCGTCCGGCGCGGTCTCGAGGCTGTCCCGGGCACGCACGTGAACCTGCTGGTGGACCTTGTCCGCGACACCGGGCCCGAGTGGTGCGGACGCACACTCGAACAGGCCATCGAGGTCGCCGACGAGGCCGGGATCGTAGGTATCACCATCGGTGGCTCCGAGCAGGCGTTCCCCCCGGGCGACTACGCCGCGGTCTACCGCCGAGCGGGTGAGGCCGGCCTGGGACGGAGCGTGCACGCGGGCGAGGCCGGCGGTCCGGAGAACGTGTGGACGGCGCTGCGTGAGCTGGACGTGGATCGGATCGGCCACGGCGTGCGCGCGGTGGAAGACCCCACGCTCGTCGATCACCTCGTGGCCGAACAGGTGCCCCTGGAGGTCTGTCCCACGTCCAACATCCGCACCGGCGTGGTGGCCTCCTGGGACCAGCACCCGGTCGTCGAGCTCATCGAGCGCGGCGCGCGCGTGACGATCAGTAGCGACGACCCCACCTACTTCGATTGCTCGGTGGCCGGGGACCTGCAGCGAGTGGCAGAGCTGACGGCGTTCGACGTCGAGCGGCACACCGGCTACGCGGTCGAGGCCGCCTTTGCGGACGAGGAGACCAGGGCCTGTCTGCACGAGCTCGTCTCGGCGTGGTGGGTCGCCGAGCGCAGCGCGGGCGCGTCGGATGCCTGACGGTCAGGCTGCGCGTCCGACCTCGAGGAAGGCGCTGATGTTGGCCCACGGGATGTCGGGCTCGTCGATGTCATAGGCCGGACAGAGGACGAGGCCGGCCCGGCCCAGGTCACGGACCCGCGACCGCACTTCCTCACTGATGGCCGCGGGCGAGCTGAAGGCGAACGTGGTCTGCGTGCCGATCGTGCCCCACAGCGCCAGCCGCGGCCCGTAACGCCGCCGGATGCGAGCCGCCTCCATGTGCTCGGGCTGTAGCGGGTTGATGCCATCGAGACCGAGCTCGACGAGGGCGTCGAGGATAGGCTCGAAGTGGCCGTCGCTGTGATAGATGACCCGCAGGTCAGGCTTGACCGAGCGAGCCGCTTCGATGACGCGAGCGAGCCGCGGCTTGAGGAACTCGCGCCAGGTACCGGGCCCGATCATCATCGTGCCGGGCATGCCCACGTCGTCGTCGAGCGAGAGCACGTCGATGCCTGCGCGGGCCAGCGTGGCCGCGTTGTAGGCCGCCAGCTCGGCCAGCCGGTCGAGCAGGTAGGCGGCCATCTCCTTGCGCTCGATCAGGTCGACGAGGAAGTTGTCGAGCCCGCGCAGGCGCCAGGCGGCTTCGAACATCTCGCCGCCCAGGTGCGGGGTGTTGCCGCCGGCCGCAAGACCCCTAGCGTGGATGGCGTCGACCTGCCGGGCCAGGTCCGTGACCACGCGAGTGCCGCTCACGCGAGGGAAGTCGAAGGCCTCCAGGTCGGAGAGCGACGTAGCCGCCTCGAGCGGATTGACCGGGCGATCCGCCTCAGGGTGATAGCCCCAGGTGGCATAGCGGGCGCTCTGCGAGGCGTTGCCCAGCCGTGTGTCTGCCGTGTGCGGCAGTGCCCGCCGACGCAGCTCCTGCTCCTCGTCGGAGATGGGGAACGAGACGAACTCGACATCGACCAGCTCGTCACACCATTGGCCTTCCGGCGCCAGCGAGGCGCCCTCGACGCGGAAGAAGGCGAGGGCCAGCGGTGGTCGGTCCGCGACCTCCCCCGCGAGCGCTGCCAGGATCCGGTCCCTCCCGGTCGTCGCCATGGCTACGATGGTACGTTCGCGCCGAGCTCGACGCGCTGACGAGGAGCATCGCTGAGTTCGGCTTCGTCCAGCCCCTCGTCGTACGTACTGACAGAACCGTCATCGCTGGCCACCAGCGCCTAATCGCAGCTCGACGGCTCGGCCTCACCGAGGTCCCCGTCATCCGACTCGATATCTCGGCAGAGCAAGGCCGTCTTCTTGGGCTGGCCTTGGACCACATCTCCGGTGAGTGGGACGAGCAGCTCCTTGCCCGCCTGCTCGCGGACCTGCAGGACAGCGTGGACATCGCCATCTCCGGGTTCGGCGAGGACGAGCTGAAGGATCTGCTCCGCTCCATGAGGGCCTCGGCTCGGGTCAGGTCCCCCGCTCGAGGATCGCGTTCTCGGTCGGAGAAGCTGAGGCAGACACGCTCCGGATACGGACACGGCACATCGAGCTGTGCCTGCCGTAGCTTGCAGACATGCTCGGTGACGTGGAAGGTGCGCTGGCAGCCCTTCCCTTCCCTCGGGCTCATCGCGCCCGGAGACTGACCCGATCGACCAACGGCACTTGGCCGGAGCGGACCGGTCGGCCAAGATGGGCATCGTGATGGTCAGACTGACGATCGCCGCGATCGTGGCCGTGCTCACCGTCGCCGCGACGACGCCACGCTCTTCGGACGCGATGCAGCCCCAAGACGACTCGACTCCGCTCCCTCAGGTCACGAAGGCACTGCCACAGCCTCGAACCGCAGGCTCGACCTCGCTGGAAGAGGCGCTCGCGCGACGTCGCTCGATTCGTGCATTCTCGTCCGAGCCGCTGTCGGACGACGAGATCGGCCAACTGCTGTGGGCGGCCCAGGGCCTCACCGCGGAGGGCGGGCGGCGGACCGCTCCGTCGGCTGGCGCCCTCTACCCCCTCGAGCTCTACGCGGTCACGCCTGACGGCCTGTGGCACTACCTGCCCGAGGATCACGCCCTCGCACTCCTCAGCGGCGAGGATCTGCGCGTCGCACTCAAGGGGGCGGCGCTCGATCAGGACGCCATCGGCGCAGCACCACTCGTGGTGGTCGTCACCGGTGTGGTTGAGCGGACCGAGGCGAGGTACGGCCCCGGACGTGCGCTACGCTACGTGCAATTGGAGGCCGGCCATGCGGCCCACGGCCTTCTCCTACAGGCGGTCGCCCTCGATCTGGGCGCGGTGCCGATCGGTGCGTTCGTCGACTCCGAGGTCGCCCGAATCCTCGGCCTGCCGACCGACGAGACACCGCTCTACTTGCTGCCGGTCGGCCATCCTGGTTGACAAGCATCAGTCAGAGTTCGGGACTGGGTTCGAACGGGGCTATGTGAATGCCGCTGCTGACTCCTGAGCGGCTGGGCGTCGAGACCGACGTATGCCCACACTATGCGTCCATCGTGGCCCATCCAAGCGCTGCATAGTCGGGCAGCCTCACGACAAGCCACCTTATCGCGACGGCTGGGTGACGCTTGGCCGTGCGCTGAGAACGCAGAGGTGCGACGCGCCCGGAGGGACTCGAACGCACACTGCCAACCATCGAGATCGAGGGTGTTCCAGAGTTGGTCGAAGTTCTACTCGCTGCGTAGTCGCGAGCGCAGAGGCCTCCAGCGACCGCATTGGGCATGGCCCCCAACCAAGGCCATGCCGCATTGAGGTCCCAAGAGCTAGCCACGTGTGCGATTACACGTAGCCCGGGGATACCACGGTTGGTAGCCTAGAAGCCGCTCGTGTGCCCAGCGGCGTTGCTGCTGGGTAGGAGGGCAATCACGGCAACGACTGGGGGGCAGCATGCTTCATTGGCTGAAGAGCAACGACGCACTCGGAACGGTGAACCGCGGTGTCCCCTGCGAATCAGGCCTGTGCACATCGTGCCGGGCTGACTGCAAGGGCAAGTGCGAGGTGTGGTTGTCGTGCCTGGCCGGTCGCAAACTGCTGTATCCACGGGACTTCCCCCTGACCACAGCCGGTTCCGCGAACGTGACCTCGGTGGGCATCGGATATCACGCATTGCGCATCCAGGGCTATGCCTACGGCGCACATGGGCTTGACGAAGGGCTCACCAACGACCCCGATGACTCAGTGTTCCCCAACGTGAACATCGCGACCGAGTTCGGTAGCGAGGTCCAGACCATGTGCCGACTGCCGATCATGACTGGTGCGCTTGGCTCGACCTTCATCGCAGGTCACTACTGGGAGTCGTTCGCGGTGGGCGCGGCCATCTGTGGGTTCCCCATCGTGATCGGCGAGAACGTGGTGGGCGTCGACCGCGAAGCCACCATCGAACAAGGAAGGGTCACGTCCGCACCCGAGCTGGATCGGCGTATTGACACCTACCTACGCTACTTCGACGGCCGTGGCGCGATCTTCGTCCAGTTGAACGTCGAGGACACGCGCCTTGGCGTGGCCGAGTACCTTGCCGAGAAGTATGGCGACCAGATCATCCTGGAGCTCAAGTGGGGACAGGGAGCCAAGACCATCGGCGGCGAGATCCAGGTGAAGTCGCTCGAGTATGCCCAGTTCCTGAAGGACCGCGACTACGTGGTCGATCCCGATCCGACCGATCCGACGGTGCAGGAGGCGTTCAGGAACCGTGCGGTCACCTCGTTCGCGCGACACAGCCGCCTCGGCGCAACGAACCTCGAGAGCCCGGCGCAGGTGCGCGAAGACTTCATGACCACGGTCGCCTACCTGCGCAAGCTGGGCTTCAAGCGGATCTCGCTCAAGACCGGCGCCTACGGCATGGAAGCCTTGGCCATGTCGATCCGCCTCGCAGCCGACGCCAAGCTCGACCTGCTGACCATCGACGGCGCGGGCGGAGGGACCGGCATGAGCCCCTGGAACATGATGGACCACTGGGGTGTGACCTCACTGCCGCTGCACGTCAAGGCCTATGAGTACTGCCAGATGCTCGAGGCGCAGGGCATCGACGTGCCGGACATCGCCTTCGCCGGCGGTTTCGCGCGCGAGGACCATATCTTCAAGGCTCTCGCCCTTGGCGCGCCATACACGAAGC
>CAYZDQ010000173.1:0-5513 GCA_964476955.1 uncultured Anaerolineaceae bacterium | reverse complement strand
GTTGAGCGACGCCACCGCGAACAGGGGCTCGCTCGCGGGCGCCTCGCGGATGTGCCGGGCGATACGGTTGCCCACCACGTGGGTGGAGTGGTCCTTGGAGTTGTGGCCCTTCCAGGAGACGCCCTCGCGGGTCCACAGCTTGTAGTCGTAGAACTGGCCCTTGCCCTTGGTGGGGCGCTTCCAGATGATGTCGAAGTCGTCCCAGCCCTTGGCGAACCGTTTCACGCTCGAGCGCGTGGGCGCGGCCTCCTCGATGCCGTTGCCGTACTTGCCCGCGAGGATCGTGTGGTAGCCCACACCGCGGAGCCTCGTGGCCAGCGTATTCGAGGCATCGAACTTGCGCAGCCCGTTGCCGATGATCCCGTGGTTGTGGCTGTACTGGCCGGTCAGGAGCGTGGCCCGCGAGGGCCCGCACAGCGGGGTCGAGCCGACGGCGTTGCGGAACTCCACGCCCTGGTGGCGGAAGCGAGCGAGGTTCGGCGTGCGGCCCTTGTCGCTCCAGAGCCAGGGCGTCTTGGGGCTGACGTCGTCGATGTAGAGCACGACCACGTTGGGACGCTCATCGGCGGCTGCGGCCTCGCGCACATCACCGACGGTGACGGCCGCGGTCGCACAGGCGAGTGCGATACCGACCGAGGCGCGCGCCTTGTTGCTGTGCATGAGGTCTCCTGGTCAAAGGTGCTGGAGCGCCGGGGCGGGGCTGTAGGAGTGTGTCGCGTGAACGTACAACGTGCAGGCGGATGGGCGGACCCGTCGGTGGTGCCTGAACGCACCATGACCAACGTACCCCCGACGCGCCCGGGTGCGCCCGGCCTCAGTCGTCTCCGGTGCGCGGCGCCGGGAAACGCACGCCGTCGGGCTCGATGACCTCCTCGTGCAGCCTTCGCCCGAGCTCGTCCAGCAGCGCCGCCTTCCGCTCCTTGTCGGCGAGGTTGTGCAGGCGATAGGGATCGCGCGAGGTTGTACAGCTCGCGCTCGCCGGTGCGGTACTCGATGTACTGGAAGATGACGTCCTCGTCGAAGGCGGCCGTCGTCATCAGGCCGTACCAGGGCGGCATCGGATCACGCGGCCGCAGCAGCTCGAGGTAGAGGTACTCGCGGTCCAGCTGCGTGGCCTCCCCCGTGAGCAACGGCGTGAGGTCGAGCCCGTCGGCGTCATCGAGCTCACAGTCCGCGAGCGCGCAGATCGTGACCGGCAGGTCGACCGTGGAGACCGGCTCCTCCACCAGCCGTCGTTCGTTGCCCAGGACCCGGGGCCAGAGCACGTACATCGGGACCGGGATCGAATGGGGCCACCACTTGTCACCCACGCCGGGCATGCGGTGGTCGCCCATGAGGTAGCCGTTGTCGGCAGTGAAGACGAAGAGCGTGTTGGTCAGGCGATCGGTGTCCGCGAGAGCGCCCCTGATGCGGCGCAGCGTGGCATCCACGCCCAGGTACTCCTCGCAGCGGCTGCGCAAACCGAACTCCCTGGCCTTCAGGCGCGGCAGCTCACGGATGTACCGCGGCTTATCCGAGACGTCCCGCTCGTTGAAGGAGGGCGCGTCATACGCCCTCACGCCCTTGCAGGCATCGGCACCTTCGTGCCAGGCGAACGGGGTATTGGGATCGTGGCCGCTGTTGAGCGAGGCGATGGCGAAGATGGGCTCGTCGGCCGGTGCCTTGCGGATGTGGTCGGCCATGCGCTTGCCGATGACGTAGGTCGAGTGGTGCTCAGGCTTGTAGCCCTTCGGGAGCACGTCGTCGCGCGTCCACATCGAGTAGCCGTAGAACTGGCCCTGGTACTTGACCGGCCGTTTCCAGATGACGTCGTAGTGGTCGAAGCCCTGGGCGAAGCGAGTCATGCTCCGTCGTGTCGGTGCGGCGTCCTCGATGCCGTTGCCGGCCTTGCCCACGAGCATCGTGTGATAGCCCACGTCCTGCAGCTTGGTGGCCAGCGTATTCGAGGGATCGAAGTCGGTCAGCTGGTTGCCGGTCACGCCGTGGTTGTGGCTGTATTGGCCGGTGAGCAGTGTCGCGCGCGAGGGGCCGCAGAGCGGCGTCGAGCCGACGGCGTGGCGGAACTCCACGCCCTGGTGGCGGAAGCGGGCGAGGTTCGGGGTCCGCTCGCGCTTGCCCCACAGCCAGGGTGTCTTGGGGTCCACGTCATCGACGTAGAGCACGACCACGTTGGGACGCTGGTCGGTCGCGGAGCCATCGCCCTCGCCAGCGCCCAGCGCAGGCGGGACCGCAGCCACGGACGCCGTCGCGGTGGCACATGCGAGCGCCGCACCGATCGACGCCAGAGCCTTCTGGAGCTGCATGGGACCTCCGCCCGATCGGTCGCCTCAGCCGCGACCGCGACCCGAAGTCTGCCGCCTGACCGCGGAACGTGCCCACCAGACCGGCTGGGGGCTTTCGGAAAAAACACCGACGAGGTACTTGATTCTTGGGAGAAGGTCGCTATCCTGTGTAAACGACGTCGCTCGTCTCCCCCCACGAGCGACGTCTTTTCCTTTGTCCGCGGCGTTCCACGCAGCTAGCCTTGCTTGACCTCGCGCAGGACGCGCAGCACCTCGGTGGCGTGTCCCTCGACCTTGACCTTGGGCCAAACCTGGGCGACCCGGCCCTCGGGATCGATGAGGAACGTCGAGCGGGTGATGCCGAGGTAGGTCTTGCCGTAGTTCTGCTTCTCGACCCACACGCCGTAACGCTCGGCGACCTCGTGGTCGACGTCCGCCAGCAGCGGGAAGGTGAGCCCGTGCTCCGCCTTGAACCGGGCCTTGCTCTGCGCGTCGAGCACGCTCACCGACCAGACCGTGGCACCGGCCGCCTCGAAGTCGGCGCTCAGGTCGCGGAACTCGCAGACCTCGGTGGTGCAGCCGGAGGTGAAGTCCTTGGGATAGAAGAAGAGGACGACCCAGCGCCCGCGTTGAGCCTCCAACGCCTGGAGCGTGCCGCTGTCATCGGGGAGCGAGAAGGCGGGAGCGAGCTCGCCGACCGCGGGAATCGTGGCTGTCATGCCTGCGAGGGTAACGCCAACGCCGCGTCCGTGACGCCCTCGGACCCGGCGATGACGTGAGCACCACCGGGGCGCACGCTCAGCGCCACCGTGTCGCCGACCGCGGGCAGGCTGCCCTCGCGCGCTTCTACGTGCAGCGGCGGCGCCTCACCCACCGTCACCAGCAGCAGCATGTGGTCACCCCGGAAGCGCCGCGCGGACACGTGGCCGCGGATGGGTCCCTCGGCGTCGGGCACCAGCGCGGCCGGACGCAACACGACCGTAGCCGCGCCCTCGACAGAGGTGGTCTCGGCGGCAGCGCGCGGTAGCCGGCCCCAGGGCGTCTCGAGCGCGTCGCCCACCACGCGCGCCGCGGCCACGTTGCGGAAGCCGAGGAAGCGAGCGCTCCAGGCGTTGGGCGGCCGCGTCCACAGCTCCTCGGGCGTGTCGTCGGCCACGATGCGTCCGGCGTCGAGCAGGATCACCCGGTCGGCCACGCTCAGCGCCTCGTCCTGGTCGTGGGTGACGTAGATGGCGGCCAGGCCCAGCTCGGTGAAGATCGCCCGCAGCTCCTCCGGCAGGCGCTCTCGCAGGGCGCGGTCGAGCGAGCCCATCGGTTCGTCGAGCATGAGCAGGCGCGGACGCGGGGCCAGCGCCCGTGCCAGTGCCACACGCTGCTGCTCGCCACCCGAGAGCTGCGCTACCGGCCGCCGTTCCGCGCCGGGCAGCCCCACCAGCTCCAGCAGCTCTGCCACGCGGTTGCGCGTGTGGGCCTCGTCCTGACCCTGCATACGCAGCCCGAAGGCCACGTTCTGGGCCACGTCCTTGTGCGGGAACAGTGCGTAGTCCTGGAACATCAGGCCTACGCCGCGCTCGTGTGCCGGCACGCCCGCGAGATCGCGGCCGTCGAGCTCCACGCGCCCGGCCACGGGTGGCTCCAGGCCGGCGACCACGCGCAGCAAGGTGGACTTGCCGCCACCGCTGGGGCCGAGCACGCAGAGCAGCTCACCTCCAGCCACCTCGAGATCCACGCCCGAGAGCACGGGCGTCCCTGCGTAGGCGGCGTCGAGACCCTCGATGCGGAGCATGTCCCTCCCCTAGAACGGCTGTGGCCCGCCGCCACGCAGCCGCTCGATGAGCAGCACCGCGGCCGCGGTCAGGACCATGAGCACGACCGCCAGGGCCATGGCCGTGGCGAAGTTGGCCGCGCCCGGCTGGCCCAGCAGGCGGTAGATGGCTACCGGGATGGTGACGGTATCGGGTCGCGCGATGAAGAGCGTGGCCCCGAACTCGCCCAGCGACACGGCGAAGGCGAAGCCGGCGCCGACCAACCCGGCGCGCGCGAGGATGGGTCCATCGACCTCCCGCCAGGCCCGGTTGGGCGAAGCGCCCAGCACGGCCGCGGCCTCGCGCAGGCGGTCATCGATGGAGCGCACCACCGGCACCACCGAGCGCATCACGAAGGGCAGCGCGATGAGGGCGTGCGCGATGGGGATGAGCAGGATCGAGGTGCGCAGGTCCAGCGGCGGGGTATCGAGCGAGACGAGGAAGCCGAAGCCGACGATGACCGCGGAAGTGCCCAGCGGCAGCATGATCAGCGCGTCCATGCCGCGCGAGAGCCAGCCGCGGCGATAGCCCACCACGATCGCCGCCAGCAGGCCCAGCGTACCTGCGATGAGCGTGGTGGCAGCGGCGAAGGTGAGCGAGTCCACGACCGAGGCCCACGGAGCGGCGGTCAGGCGAGTGCGCGGATCGGCCTCCAACAGCGAGGCGTAGGCCGCCAGGCCGTAGCCCTCGGGCCCCGACAGCGAGCGCTCGAGCAGCACCGCCAGGGGCACGAACATGAACAACACCGTGGCCGTGAGGATCACCGCCACCAGCGCCCGCTCGCGACCCGGCCGCGGCACCCGCGTCGTCTCGCCCGAGCCGCGCAGCCGTTGTTGCACGGCGGTCCCCTCCTGCGCGCGGGCGCTCACCAGCAGCAGCACGAAGACACCACCCATCTGCAGCAGCGTCAGCGCCGCGGCCGTGGGCAGGTCGAGCAGGATCGCCGTCTGCCGATAGATCTCCACCTCCAGGGTCGAATCGCGCGGGCCGCCCAGCAGCAGCACCACGCCGAACGAGGTCACCGTGAAGAGGAAGACGATCGAGGCGGCGCTGATGACCGCCGGACGCAGCAAGGGCCAGGTGACCTCGCGGAACGTGCGCCAGGGCGACGCACCCAGCATCCGCGCGGCCTCCTCGGTGCGGGGATCGATGTGGGCCCACATGCCGCCCACCAGTCGGATGATGACGGCGATGTTGTAGAAGACGTGGGCGATGAGGATGGCCTCGACCGAGCCATCGAGCCGGACCTGCGGGAAGGCCTCGCCGAAGAGCGCGGTGCCGAGAGCGTTGAGCGGACTACGCGGGCCGAGCAGGGCCAGGAAGGCGGAGCCGACCACGACCGTGGGTAGCACGAAGGGCACCACCGTCAAGGCTCGGGCGACGCGCTTGAAGGGGAACTCGAAACGCGCGAAGACCCAGGCTGCGG
>CAYZDQ010000172.1:0-5524 GCA_964476955.1 uncultured Anaerolineaceae bacterium | reverse complement strand
GGGCGTTCCCCATCATGAATGCGCGTCGCCCCTCGGGCATGCCGGTGTCTGTCCAGGCGTCCGGGAACCCATTCAGTCTCTCGAGTTCGCGAGAGGTCAGGCGGCGGTACCGGCCATCCTCGATTCGCACGAGATGCTTGAAGCGAGAGGGCGTCCGGCCGCCCTCGCCGGTCAGGATCGTCCGAGCGGGCCAGTCCGTGCGGTCGGGGTAGGGGATGGGTCCCTCGACGTAGAAATAGGGCGTGCCACTGTCCTTGTGGAGGCGCTGTTCTCGCTTCGCACCTTTGAGATACTTCCAGCGCGGGAGGTCGTCCTGGTCTACGAAGAACTGCTCCGGCACGTCGCCGGCCGGCTCAAGGACGTCGCCGAGCGTGGTGAATGGCCCATCCCACGCGGGTTCTAGGTCAAGTGTCCACACGCGACGCTGGGACATGTACCCAGCGCTGCGGAACGGCGAGACACCCTTGGTCGCCCCGAATGACTCGGACACGTCGGCGGGAGTCCCCTCGAGCGTGAAGGTCGGCGAGACAGACAGGATGGGTCCCTGCGTGACTGGCAGTGCTCGGGCCAGCGGCCCGCCATAAACTGCGTCGCTGGGGTCCTTCGACGTGGCACCAGCGAGGCGGCCAATCAGCAGCACGCGTCGACGCTTCTGTGGGAAGCCGTAGTCGGCTGCATTCACGACGCGCCATTCGACCTCGTAGCCGAGGTTGGCGAGAGTCGCCAGCATCACACCGAAATCCCTTCCGCGCTGTTGGGTCGGCGACTTGAGAAGTCGGTCGACGTTCTCGAGGAACAAGTAGCGGGGCCGCTTCATCATGAGCAGTCGATAGATTTCCCACCACAAGACACCCTTCTTGCCAACCAAGCCGGCAGCTTGGTTCGCAGTTCGGGCCACCGAGTAGTCCTGGCATGGGAAGCCACCGACGAGGAGCTCGTGGTCGGGGATTATGCGTTGCCCTGCCTCGGCCTGGTTCATGACCTCATGGAGGTCCTCGCACACGGCACCATCCGCGCCGAACCGCTCGACGTAGCAGTCGAATGCGTGCTGCTTCTTGGTGCTCGGCTCCCACTGGTTCGCCCAAACGGTCTTCCAACCCGACCGCTCAAGGCCGATGCGGAACCCCCCAACGCCGGCGAACAGCTCGATGACCCGTGTGGCTTCTCTTGTTCTACGCACGACCCCAATCCTAGCCGATCCCCCAGACTCGATCAACCGTCGGCCGAGAGGCTACCCTCAACCAAGACATGAAGGGCTATGTCTTCAGCGTTGCCGACGCCGACCCGATTGCCGAGCTGCGTCGTGGCGTGTATGGCGTGTACCAGAGCCCCTCCCAGCCCCGAACGGGAACGAGCGGGAGGCCCTACTGGTCCTACGCGATGCTCGAGACCTTCGCCGACTACGCGACCATGTCCCCTGGCGACGCGATCTTTTTCTTCCGCAATCGCCTTCTCTATGGGATTGGCCGCGTCATCGGGTCGCCTCGGGTGCCGCCCGCTCGGTTGAACTACGTCGACGCCGATGCGCCGGACGCCGAGCCTCTCGAGTCGGGCTCGGCGGTGCTGGGGCCCTCTGTCACGACGCGGTGGCAGGAAGTCCGGGTCGTAGTGCCGTTCGAGCCAGCGCCAGTCTTCTTCGCCAGTGGCCTTGACATGGATGAGGTCCTCTCGTCGCCTGACGCTCGGAATGCTTGGGGTCTGCGGTTCTGGGAGCGCCGCAGTTTCATGCAGCTCGGAGTTCGTGAGACGCAGATGCTGATTGACGCCTTCCTCCGTCGCTTCTACAACATGCCTGGCGGCATCGAGGGTAATGCCGTGGAACCCGCTCTGGAACACAGCGGACTCGCCGAGGCGAGCCCGCTGTCCGTGCACTCGATGGTCCGTCGTAGCCCTGATCGGTACACAGACGGAACCCGTATTCGACAGGAATCGACGCTGCACGGCTTGCTGGTCGAGGCCATCCGGGATGGCGACCCGGCCTTCCTCACAGAGGATGCCGAGCGCGGCGACATCTTCCATGAGCTTTCCGCGTCGCCTCCCAAGCCCGCCCTATACGCCGACTGGATTGATGTCGTGGGGACTCGCACTGTGCCGACCTTGTCCATGTCGCCCGTGCACTTCGACCTCGTTGAGGCCAAGAAGGATGCTGTCACGGGTGGCGCTGATCAGTTCGATCGCACCGTCGCTCAGTTGATGAAGTACGTCGACTTCGTCGCGGCCAACTACGCCGACGGCAACTACGGTGCGTTGTCGGCCTACTTCGTGGCTTCGAGTTTCAGTTCCGAGGTCTTAGCTCGAAGCGAAGACGCTGCGACCGTGCAGGCTGGCGCGACCACACGGTCCTACATCCTCGACCCCCACGAGTCGCGACCGACTCGCACATGGGCGCGTCTCAGTCTGGTCAAGTATCGATGGAACAGCGACACTGAGCGCCTTGAGCTCTTCCAGATCTAGGTCGTACGCAGGTTTCGCCGACGCAGCCAACCCAGGATCTCCGCCATGACTTGGCAGTCGACGCGGTTGTAGTCGGCGACCTCGCGCATCAGCTGGTCATCGAGAAGCTTCCCGCCAGACCCATCGACCGCCTCATCCACGCGCCACGCCGCGACCATGGCGCCCATCCCATCGGTCGGCCCATCGCCCCACGATGTCTCGATCAAGCCCTGCGCATGCATCGCCTTGGCGATGGCCTTGAGGCCGAAGTTGAATGCCCCTGTCACCGTCATCGGCGCCGCCTTCACGACCTCGCCGAGCAGATCGAACCATGGCAGCAACGGCCACTCGTTCTGCGGGTGTCGCACGCGCGCCGCGTTGTAGGCCGTGGTCAGCGTGGACGTCTCCGCCGGACTCCAGTGGTAGATGCGCGCCTGCTCCAGCGTGATACCGCGCTCTACACACAGCTCCTGCATGCGCGCGATCCAGGCATCGATGATCGCTGCCTCCGACCGCTCGTCCAGCCGATCGACGGTCCATTGATCACGCTCGGGATCGAAGACCCACTCGCCATCCTCTAGGCGACCGCAGCCGACCTGGAAGATGAGCGGCTGTCCACCCTCCAGCGGCAGCGTGGAGAAGTCGTCCGCCATGTTCGACACGGTCTCGAAGTCCACGAACAGCTCCAGCGGCGCCGGCCGCAGCCAGGTGTCATCGTCAAGGTCCAGCCGCTCCGGGAGCACCACCGGCTCCACCGACCGGTTGGCCTCCAGCACCGCGTCACACAGCCGTCCGGCCACGCCATCCAGCCCCAGCGTCCGCGCCGACACGCGCGAGTCCGACCAGCGCATCAGCCCGCGCTCATGCGCATCCGCGCGCACCCCCGGGTTCACGCCCGGCAGCAGCGTCAGCTCCTCGATCTCCTGCGCGATCTGCACCTTGGCCCCGTGCCACGGATCGTCCTGGTCGTGTCGCATGTGCGGGTACAGCTCCGGGCGAGTCGGCACCGGCAGCACCTCCCACTCGGCACCCTCGCGCCGCAGGTCACGGATCCAACGATGTGCCCGCAGCGTCAGGTCACGCAACGTGGCGCCATCGTACTTGTCGAAGGTGTTGTCCATCTTCACGCGGCCGATGCGTTCGAGACACCCCTGGCCGCGCCCGTCCTTACCCTGCCTCCAGTTGCGCCCCAGCAGGTAGCCGAACGGCGGCTCATACCCCTGGATCCGGGCGATGGCGGTGGTGTAGACCCACACCTGCGACTGGTAGGCGAGCGACTTGGATGAGCTGCCCATGGAGCCATCCTTGACCAGCGCGAGCTTGCGGTACTTGATGTCGATGATCCGGTAGTGGCGGTCCTCCCAGCCGATGCCGGGCGCACCCACCGCTGCCTCTTCCAGCCCCACGTCGTCAGGGAACAGACCTGCCAGCACGTCCGAGCGCGCGATGAGGTCCGCCATCCCGTACGTCCGATGCTGCGGATCACGCAGCACACCCTGGGTGATGACCGGCACGCCGTCACGCATGGCCTGCACCGTCTTCTCCGCGGCATCGAGCGAGCGGCTGTCCTCCCAGTGCGTGGCGATCTCCACGACCTCGGTCTCGGCCCGCAGCAGCTCGATGACGCCGGCCTCGAAGGCATCACCTTGGCCGAAGACGAAGTCGCGGAAGCTGGTCCGCGGCTCGTAGCCCTCGGCCTTGTCATCAGGCACGAAGCCGGCCGCCTTCCCATAGCGCTCCAGCCAATCCAGCAGCGGCTCGTCGTTCAGGTAGTTGCGCGCCTTGGTGGCGGACACCCAGTCCCGCCAATCCTCACGCGACTGCGGATCGACGACAGTCCCGTCATCGGCCGTCACCAGGGCGGCCGTTCCCATGATCTCCGTCACGCCCTCGATGGTAGGGGTTCTCCGTGCCACCTACCGTGGCACCCCGACGAACGCGATACCCTCGACGGCGATGCCCGACGCACCTACCGACCGCCGAGCCCGCATCGCCGCGTGGCTCCGACGCTGGCGCCCGTTCCTGCCCGTCTTCGGAGCCGAGTTCATCGTGCTCATCGGCTTCGGCGCCCTCATGCCGGTGCTGCCGCTGTTCATCCAGGACCAGGGCATCGACCCCGCCCAGCTGGGCCTCATCATCGCGGCCTGGCCCATCGCCAAGCTGCTCTTCGAGCCGATCTTCGGCTGGTGGGCGGACCGACACGCGCGCAAGCCGCAGATGGTGGCCGGCATCCTCGTGCTCGCGGTGGTCAGCGTGCTCCCGCTCGCGGTCACCGGCTTCTGGCCCCTGTTCATCCTGCGTTTCATCGCCGGCGCGGCCGTCGCGGCCTACGACCCTGCCGCCAAGGGCATGCTCACCGACGGGACCGAGGAGGACGAACGCGGCGAGGCCTTTGGCTTCTACGCGGCCTTCCAGATCGGCGGCTTCGCGGTGGGCCCGGCCATCGGTGGGGTCGGCGCCTGGCTCGTCGGTGGCTACGCCTTCCCCTTCATCGCCAGCGGCCTGCTCGCGGTCGTGGGCACGGTCGTGCTCATGCGCTACCTCTCGCCGAACCCCCACGTGGTGGAGGACGAGGCTTTCGAGCACCATCCTGAGGCGCGACCCTTGCCTGCGGGCGATCCCTTCACCGCGTCCGAGACCGCCGTGGTGCCGACCGACCCGCCGACGACCGAAACCCAGGCGCCGGTCCGCGCGGTCTTCAACCGAACCGTCATCACGGCGCTGGTGTTCACCTTCGGCCTGCACCTCACCTTCGGCACGTACGAGGTGGTGTGGGCGCTCTACCTCGTGGCGCTCGGTGCCACGGTGGCCTGGGTCGGCTTCAGCTTCATGCTCTTCGCCATCCCGGAGATGCTGGCGGCGCCATTCGCCGGCCGCTATGTCGATCGCCACGGGCCGCTGCGCCCGATCGTCATCAGGGGGCTCGTCATCATCTGTACCGGTACGTTCTACGCGATCTCGCGGTCGTTCGTAGCCTCGTCTTTCGTGGCGCCGCTGGAGGCTGTGGTTACAGCTGCGGCGACCCCCGCGATCTACACCATCCTGGGCCGAGGCACGCCGGTGGGCCGCGCTTCCACCACGCAGGGACTCT
>CAYZDQ010000171.1:0-5530 GCA_964476955.1 uncultured Anaerolineaceae bacterium | reverse complement strand
CTCCTCGTGGGCCTTGGGCCGAGCCACTAGCGTGTCCTTGGCGGCGTAGCGGAAGTACTCGGCCTGCGGCCGCTCCACGCGCACGCGGCGATCGCCGATCTTGCGTCCGCGCAGCTGGCCCGGCTGCTTGCCCGGGCTGCTGCGCGAGCTGGCCTGGCGCTCGCGCTGGGACTGCCCCTGGTCGCGTTCGTCGCTCATCGCGAGCTAGACCCCCATCTCGAGTCGGTCCGCGAGGCGGCCCGGCAGGGGCAGGGCCCGGATGTCGGCCTGGGTGGCCTCGACGTCGTAGTCGAACCGCAGCCACTCCACCTGTCCGGCGTCGGTCTCGATGGTCATGGCGCAGGCGCGCGGGTCGCCGTCCCGTGGCTGGCCCACCGAGCCCGGGTTGAGGATGCAGCGTCGCTCGTCGAGCGTGAGCGTTCCCCCGTCGTCGGCCAGCAGCGCCTCGACCTGGCCCTTGTCGTCGCGGAAGGTGAGCTGGTGGTGGGTGTGGCCCACGATGCAATAGGGCGTATCGAAGGCGCCGAGGTTGATGCGCGCCGCGGGGATGCTGAAGAGGTACTCCCAGATGGGGTCGCGTGGGCTGCCGTGGGCCAGCGTGAAGTCCCCCTCCACGCGGGTTTCCGGCAACTCAGCCAGCCAGGCGAGGTTGGCCGGCTTCATCGTCTCTGCGGTCCAGCGCACTGCCGCGCGAGCAAGATCGTTGAAGGTGCCCGTAGGGATGCGGCCCAGGACGGCTGCGTCGTGGTTGCCCTGGACGGCCACCGCGTCCGCTGTCCGCAGTCGCTCCACGACCGCATCGGGGTGCGGCCCGTAGCCCACGATGTCACCCAGGACCCAGAGCTGATCGAACTCGCCCACGGCCTCGAGGGCAGCGTCGAGGGCATGGGCGTTGGAGTGGATGTCCGAAAGGACCGCGAGGCGCATCGGCGCGAGGTTAGCAGGGCACGGAGCGGGACGAGCCTCGCGCGCAGCAGGACCGCCAAGGATCTAGCGCACCCGCCGCCGGCGGACACCCACAGGGCGGGGGTAGGCGATGGGCGTGGTGCGCTCCTTGGGCACGATCACCAGCCGATGACCCGACAGGCCCGGCGCCTCCACCGGCACCACGCGCGGCCGACCGCCGCCGGCGGCACGGATGATCGAGCCGGCGTGCTGCAGCTCGGCGCGCAGGCCACCGCCCTCCTCCTCCCGCTTCCAGGCCACGACCGTGCCGCCCTCACGCGTCAGGGGCAGGCTCAGCTCCAGCACCTCTGGCAGCGAGCCCACCGCGCGCGTGATGACGAAGTCCCAGGCCTCGCGGTGCTCGACTTCCTCGGCGATGTCCTCCGCACGCTCGGCGATGGCCTCGATCACGATGCCCTCGGGGCGACCTGCGTCGGCGGGCGGCGCGGTCACTTCCGTGCCGCTGTCATCGACACTGGGTGGCGCCTCTGCCAGGACGGCCGCGACGGCAGCTCCCGCCACGCCCAGGAAGCGCGCCTTCTTGCGCACCGCATCGAGGGTGCCCACGCGGCCGAGAGGCAGCGCAGCCGCCAGTGGCAGCCCCGGGTAGCCGCCACCGCTGCCGATGTCGAGCAGCGATGCCCCCGGTCGCACCAGCTCGAGCAGTGTCGGCACCGCGCTCAGCGCGTCGCAGGTGTGGCGAAGGGCGACCGCAGCCGGCTCGCGGATGGCGGTGAGGTTGATGGCCGTGTTCCAGTCACGCAGCAGGCGCGCATGCGCTTCGTAGCTCCGCCGTGCGAGCGGGGAGGCGGCCGCCGTGCCGAGCAGGTCCAGCGCGGCGAGACCGGATGCCAGCGACTCGTCGAAGGCCTCGCCCATGGGTGCCAGCGACCACGGATCGGTCGGTAGCTCGCGGCGCGTGGAACCGGCGGTTTCGGTCATGGTCGGTCTCCCCCAGGGACTGCGGGCAGGACGGCAGACGACGGCGTCCAGGGCAGAGAAGTGCGCCGGAAGCGACCCTCCTCATGGCCGGTTCGCGGTCGTCGTCGCGAACACGTTACCCGGGCCAAAGCCGCTCCCGGCGCTGGAACGTTCCTCGCACCCGTGGGCGTTTCTGTCTTCCGACACCCGGACGGTCGTCGCGTACGGATCTCTCCATACATCGTCACGGGCGGCGTTACCGTACTCCGCCACTGCACGCCACCACGAAGGGCACCGCGTGGTGCAGGAAGGGCAGTGTCCGTAGCCCGCCAAGCAGCGTCAAGGCGGTTATCCACGAATCGTGGTGCGCCCGGGCACCGCTGTGGAAAAGGAGCCGGAATCGGTGGATAAGCAGGGTGCGTGGCGGACAGCCGGCGCGCCCTGGAGCACCTCGCGCCGGCGCTCAGGAATCGCTGCTGCCGCGGCCGGCTCGTGCCGGGCGACCCATGCCCCGGCGCACGACCTCCATGACTTCCTCGGTCAGGGCCTCAGGGTCGCCGCTCTTGACGGCTGAGTTGACGCAGCCTTGCACGTGATCCTCCATCAGCAGCATCGAGACCGAGTCGATGGCAGCGCGCAGGGCGGCCGTCTGCTGGAGCACGTCCACGCAGTCCTCGTCGCGCTCGATCATGCGGGCCACACCGCGGACCTGGCCTTCCATGCGGGCCAGGCGGCGCAAGACCTGCTCGCGCGAGCCGCCATACGGTCGCACCGGGGGCGCACTTCGTCGCCGCCTGCTGCTGCTGGAACCTCTGCCCACGTCGCCTCCTGTCATCCCGGATACTGGGTGGGAGTATAGCGATGGTCCGCGCGGACCACTACGGCGCGGCCGGTCTCTCGGCGAACAGTTCGAGCACACCCCAGGTGGTGATGGCCATGGCCACGATCGCCAGCCACAGCCCCGGCGCGTCCAGTGGTGTCAGGCTGTACTCCTCATCGCCACCCATGAGGTCGCGCACGGCCATGACCAGACCGGCCACGGCCACGACCAGCAGACCGGCGTAGACCACGGGGCGATCGAGGGCGAACTGCCGCGTCTCGGTGGTGAAGGGCACGACGATGAGCCCCAGCATCAGCACTGCCGCGAGGAACATCAGCACGCCGCTGCCGGAGAACCCCCAATCGGTGCTCACGGGCAGCACCACGCCGCCGGCCTTCTGCCAGCTCAGGGGCATGGAGATGATGGCCAGGATCCCGCCGACCGCGATCAGCGAGCGCCCCCGGCCGAGGCCCCGCCTCACGTGCCGCCGTAGACCTCCGGTCGTAGCACGCCGATGTAGGGCAGGTTGCGGTAGATCTCGTCATAGTCCAGCCCGTAGCCGATGACGAAACGGTCGGGAATCTCGAAGCCGCGGTAGTCCAGATCGATCTCCACCAGGCGGCGCGCCGGCTTGTCCAGCAGCGTGCAGATGCCCAGGCTGGCCGGGTTCTTGCCACCGAGGTACTGCGTCAGGTAGTTGAGCGTGAGGCCCGTGTCGATGATGTCCTCGACGATGAGCACGTGCTTGCCCTCGATCGACGAGGAGAGGTCCTTGAGGATCCGCACTCGCCCCGAGGATTCGGTTCCGCTGCCGTAGGACGAGACCTCCATGAGATCGATGCGCACCGGGATGGACATCGCGCGCATGAGGTCGGCCATGAAGGGCAGCGCGCCCTTGAGCACGCTCACGAGCGTGACCTGCTTGTCCGCATAGTCAGCCGAGATGATCGCGCCCAGCTCGGCCACCTTGGCCTGCAGGGCGGCTTCGTCGATGAGGACCTCGGCGACGTCCCTTTCCAGTGCTGATGCGGGCATACGCTCCGCTCCTCCTCTTGTGATGTCGAGTCGAGCCCGCGACCGTTAGGCTGCCGTGACGTCCGCTTCAGGAGCGGCCACCGCAGCGGCCTTCTTGGGCGGCGGCTGGCCCTCGATGCCGATGAGCGAGGCCGCTGCGTCGAGTCGGCCGTACTTGAGCATCAGGGCCTTGAAGTCGCGGGCATAGAACAGTTTGATGCGGATCATGGGATAGAGCTCGCGCAGGTGCCGCAGCTTGCGGTTCTTCTTGCGCACGAGGCTCTGCTTGAGCGTCGTCAGCTCCACGTACATGTCCAGCTCCGGCAGATAGAAGTCTGGCGCGAACGACTCGGTGACCATGCCCTCCACGTTCCAACGGATGGGGAACGTGTGCGGCTCGTACCGCCACTGCACCTTGTAGTAGTCGAGGATGCGGGCCAGCTCGGCTTCGCTGGCGTGTGCGAAACGGATGGACTCGGTCAACGTGACTCCCCGTCGAAACGGGCGATGAGCTGGAACACGTCGCCTTGGAAGTCATCGAGGATCTGGTGGACGTCGAGCACATCGTCGGCGCTGACCGGTGGGCCGTCGAGGGCCGCATCGGCGTCGGTCTCGTCGGGGCGCACCAGCTCCCCGCCGTCGAGCGTGGCCATCTCGCCGTCGACCTGGATGGTCACGATGGCCACGGCCTGCGAGCCACAATGCTCACAGGAGAGGTCGACGAAGAAGAGTTCTTCGCGCTGGGCGATGAGGTGGATGTGTCCCTGGCCGTAGGCCTGTCCGCATGCCGCGCAGCCGAAGGACGCCAGTTCACTCGTTAGCCAACTCTCCGCGTCCATGGCCCCAGTCTATCGGCACTGTCCCTCGAGGACGTCGTAGCACCGCTTCTGGTGGAGCGCGATGCGCGAGTCGGCGGCTCGGCGGCTTGCCCGGCGTGGTATACCGGTGCGACCCAAGGTACAGAGCAAGGCAGTTAGAGGAGGACCTACTCTCGATGGGTACTAGCACCAAGCGCGCGTTCGCCCTCGGCGGGGCAGCGCTGCTGACTCTCAGCGTGGCCGCGCCGACGATGGCCCAGGACGCTGACCATCTGCAGCGGATCGTGGACAAGGGTCTCATCGTCATGTCGACCGACCCGCTTTATCCGCCGCAGTCTTTCCTGGACGATGCCGGTGAGATCGTCGGCTTCGACCTCGACGTCGGCACGGCCATCGCCGAGAAGCTGGGCGTCCAGTTCGTGCCCACGCCCACGCCATGGGATGTGGTGGCCTCTGGCCGCTGGGCTGACCGCATGGACTTCAGCGTCGGCTCGATGACCATCACGCCGGCCCGCATGGAGTCGATCGACTTCACCCGGCCGTATCGCTACGATGCCGCGGGCGTTGCGTTGCGCGAAGGCGTGGAAGCGGAAGGCCTCGAGGGTCTGAACGTCTGTGTCGGGACCGCCACTACCTACTTCGACTGGCTCAGTGGCAGCCTGGTATTGGCCGAGGGCACGGGCGCCTTCGCCACCGATCCGCCGGCCAATGTGAACATCATCACCCGCGACACGGACCGCATGTGCGCCGACGAGTGGGCCTCCGGGCGCGCCGACACCGACGCCTGGGTCACCTCGCAGGAGACCATCGCCCAGGCCGTGGAGGAGGGCTTGCCGGTGGTGCCCATCGGGGACGCTGTCTTCGGTGAGCCGCTGGCGGTCGCCTTCGACAACTCCGTCGAGGACAACGACTCGCTCGTGACTCGTGTCGACGAGATCGTCGGCGAGCTGCGTGACGAGGGCGTCCTCACCGAGCTCTCCATGAAGTGGTACGGCGCCGACCTGACGACGCC
>CAYZDQ010000170.1:0-5552 GCA_964476955.1 uncultured Anaerolineaceae bacterium | reverse complement strand
ATGCTGGCGAAGAAGCCGAGCACACCCGCCCAGGGCGAGCTGCGCGTCTCGCCGGGCATACCCGTGGGCAGCTCCACCCAGAGGTAGGTGAAGATCGTGCCGCTGACGATGACCACCGCCACGTAGATGAGCGGCCCCAGGTCACGCACGAAGGCCGGCAGCACTCCATGGCTGCTAAACCAGTCGGTGAGCAGCAGGATCACGCCGCCGACCACGGCCACGGCCACGTTGGCCAGCACCGCGCGCACCACCGGCGGCGGGGCGTTGCGTGCCTGCCGCCAGCGGATCTCCCACTCGGAGCGCTGCCTGACCTCACGCTCGGGGGCCGAAGGCGACGCCGGCGTGTCCTCTGGTCGGGGCTTGGTCACTCGTCCTCCTCCGCCTCGACGGATCCACTGAGGACCGTCAGCGAAGGCCGACGGGGCAGCGTCTCGGGCGTGTGAGCGGCCAGCTCCGCGACCCGCTCCACGAAACGCTCGAGCTCACTCTCGCGGTTCCAGGCGCCGACGCTGGCACGAATCAGGTCGGCCTCGGGATCGTTCTCCAGGATGGCGAAGACGCTTCGACCGAGCTCATCGGCTACCGACTCGGCGTCCCAGTCGGCGATGCGGAAAGCAGCCACGGATCCGTGTGCCCCCGGCTCGGCCATCAGCTCCAGGCCCTCGATGGCACCCAGATCAGCGTAGAGCTGGTCGGCCAGGGCCATGGTCCGATCGAGCGCCCAGGGCAGCTCCACGTACATCAACAGCCAGCCCAACGAACGGGCGAGCGCCAGCAGCTGGCCGCGGCCGAAGGGTGCCGACGCCTGGCGCAGCCACTCGGGTGTCTCGGCGGCTAGCTTGGGCGTGATCCAGAGCAGCGCCACCGCGTCCGGCCCGAGCAGCCAGCGATGCGTATCGGCGAAGACGAAGTCGGCGCCCAGCTCGGCCACGTCGGTCGGCAACGCGCCCACGCTCAGGCCCACGTCGAGCGCCAATCGGGCTCCGGACGCCCGGGCCGCCTCGGACGCCGCATGTACGTCGGCGAGTCGCCCATCGGGATCGACGTGCGCGAGGACCACGAGGGCCACGTCGGCGCCGAGGATGCGCGGCAGCTCTTCGACCACCTCGACCTCCGCGCCGGCCACGTCGGCGACATCGCGCACGGCCGAGGCCACCGCCCGCTCGAGTCCGCGCACCAGCAGCACGCGTTTCCCGGCACCCGGCTCGAGTACCTCGAGGGCCACCAACCGGGCTGCCTCCGCGGCTCCGTGGGTCAGCACCATCTGCTCCGGCGAGGCCTGCACTGCCGCTGCCGCCACGGCCCGAGCCTCGCGCTCACGCTGCGCCAGGTCGTCGGCCCGGTCGGGCCCTGCCCGCCCCACGCGCAGCTCCATCTCGTCCGACTCGTGGACGGCCGTCAACGTCTCGGCCGGCAACGGCCCCGCCTGGTGGGTGGCGAGATAGACGCCGGCACCAGTCGCGGTCAGGACTTCGCGCAGCCCGCGGACGCGATCGAAGCGGCGAGGAGGCTCAGACACAGGTTCGCAGGATGGGGGTCACGACGGACATCATGACCCCTCATCCCCTCCCCCGTTCGCCGGCGCTTCGCCGGTCAGCACGCCGTAGCGTCCGGCGGCCTGCAACCGAACGTGCAACGCGGCGACCGTGCTCAGACGGTCGACCTCGGCAGCCGGCTTGTCGTCGCGGATGCGCACGATGCGCGGGAAGCGCAGCGCATAGCCAGACTTGTGTCGCTTCGAGGCATGGACCACGTCGAAGGCGATCTCGACCACGACCGACGGCTCCACCACCCGGTAGCGCCCGAAACGCTCCAGGGTGTGCGCCTCGAACCAGCGTGTCATGTCAGCGATCTCGGCGTCGGTCAAGCCGGTGTAGGCCTTGCCCACGGTGACCAACGCGCCCTCTTCGGCCCCGGGCCGATCGTCGAGCACCGCGAAGGTGTAGTCCGAGAGCACTCCGTGCCGGCGGCCGTGTCCGGTCTCCACGCCGACCACCACGCAGTCGAGCGTGGTGGTCGCCTTCTTCAGCTTGAGCCAGGCGTAGCCGCGGCGGCCGGGCGCGTAGACCGACTCGGGGTCCTTGAGCATCAGCCCCTCGTTGCCGCGCGCCTGCGCCTGCTCGAAGATCCGCTCGAGCTCGGCTTCGTCGGCCGCATCCACGAGGGAGGCCAGGCCGAACCCCGGGGTCGAGGGCAGGGCCAACGACTCCAGGCGACGCCGTCGCTCTCGGAGCGGCTCACGCACGAGCGGGACCGGTAACGCCGCGCCGTCGCCGAGGGCGAGCACGTCGAAGGCCACGAAGATGACCGGCGTCTGGGCCAGGACCTCGGCCGAAGGCTTCTTGCGACCCAGCCGCGACTGGAGCTGCAGGAAGGGCAGCACGGCCCCGTCCTTCCAGGCCAGGATCTCACCATCGAGGATGCCCTCCCAGCGCACGGCCCCCGCGGCCTGGACCACTTCGGGATAGCCCGCGGTGATGTCGTTGAGGTCACGGCTGAAGAGGCGCACCTTCCCGGCCTGCACGTGAAGCTGAGCGCGGATGCCGTCGTACTTGTCCTCCACCCACACCGGCGGCGAGAGGCGAGCGAGGGCCTCCGCTTCATCGCTGACGGGGCTGGCCAGCATCGACTTGAGCGGATGGAAGAGCGAGAGGCGGACGCTGTCGAGGGCGTCCTCGCGGGCCAGCTCCGCGGTCCGGCCGATGTCGCCGGTGAGCATGCCCGCCCACTGCACCGCCTGGAGCTCGACCTCGAAGGCGGCAGCGATGCCCTTCTCGAGGTGCCCTTCGCGCAGGCCGATGCGGAGCTCGCCCCCCAGGATGGCCGTGATGTAGCGCGCGCTGAGTGGGTCCGACCGGCGAAGCAGATCGGCGAAGGCTGCCGCCTTGGCGTCGCGGCCTCGCGTGGTCGCGATGGCGTCGAAGCCGGCGGCCACGTCTGCGAGGGCCAGCATCGCGCCGACGGGCTCGTGGCCCGATTCCGCGAGCAGCTCGCCCACGGCCGTGCCCACGTCAGAGGAGCGGTCGTAGGCCCGGCCCATGGCCTCATCGTCGGCACCCGCCAGCCCCTGCAGCACCGCGCTGACGGCTCGCCAGCCCAGACCGGTCACCCGCTGATCACGCTCGGGGAAGGCCCGGCCACTGAGGAACACCGTGGCCGTGGCCAGGTCCGACCCTTCGAGCGAGCGCAGGTAGGCGGCCACGATGTTCGACTTCTCCGAGGTCGCGCGCGTGGCGCGGACGGCCTCCGCCGTCTCAGCCCAACGGTGCATCGATGCGGTGACGTGCTTCGCCATGCGTCCATCGTAGAGGTGCGGTGCGCTAGCATCGGCGGCCATGGTCACCGTCGAGCAGCAGCGCCAGACCTGGCACCCCGCCACCATCGGCGGTGAGCGTATCGCGCTGCGCCATCATCACCACGAGGACCTCGCGGCGGTGCGGCGCTGGTATCACGACCCGGAGCTGGCGCGACTCACGCGCTACTCCCAGCGCCCCATGAGCGACGAGGACATCGACCGTTTCTTCCACGGCCGGCTGATGTCACCCGAACAGGTCGCCTACGCCATCACCGAGCGTGAGACCGACCGACTCATCGGTTCGACGACCTTCAGCAACCTCGACCCGGAGAACAGCTCCACGCTCTTCCACATCAGCATCGGCGAGGCCGACGCCCGCGGCTTCGGCTACGGCACCGAGGCTACCGAGCTGATGCTGTGGCTGGCCTTCGATCGGATCGGATTGCATCGCGTGGCACTGTCGGTGTTCGAGTTCAACACGCGTGCCATCCGCAGCTACGAGAAGGCCGGCTTCACCGTCGAGGGCCGGCATCGCGAAGCCATCGTGCGCGATGGCGGCCGCTGGGACGAGCTGACCATGGGCATCCTCGCGGCGGAGTGGCGTGACCGGCACAGCGACGAGGGCTAGCTCGGGAACGTCGGTAGTGGCCGCCTAGCTGGTCGCGAGGAGCAGACCCAGCCCGATCATCACCAGCCCGCCCGCGACCGAGGTCCAGACGAGCCGACGCGGGTCGGAGGCCAGCCATCGGCGCGCTCGTGCAGCCGCCACGGCCCAGGCCCCGTCACTGAGGATCGCGATGAGGCAGAAGACGGCACCGAGCAGGATCATCTGGGCCGGCACCAACCCGACAGACGGTTCCACGTACGCCGGCAGCAGCGCCGCCAGGAACACGACCGACTTGGGGTTGGTGATCCCGACCACGAAGCCATCCCGCCAGGGTGTCGCCGTCGGCGCCGGTGCAGTCCTAGAGACTGCG
This sequence comes from uncultured Anaerolineaceae bacterium, assembly GCA_964476955.1. GTDB lineage: Bacteria > Chloroflexota > Limnocylindria > Limnocylindrales > CSP1-4 > JAFMJV01. Next base: position 1,280 of record CAYZDQ010000170.1, on the reverse strand, counting down.
CGAACGGCATCGTGGCGATGCCGGATGGCATCGAACCCGAGCCAGGCCAGGTAGGTCGCGCCGGCCAGCTTGAGCACGCCGTAGGCCGCATCGGAGCCGGTGACGATGACGCCGAGGCCGAGAGCCACCAGGACGACCTGGACGAACAGGCCGGAGGCGTTGCCGAGCACGGTCAGCAAGGCGTTGCGCCTGCCCGCCACGACCGCCCGGCTGACCGCGAAGAGGACGCTCGGGCCAGGCACCACGATGATCGCGAACGAGACGGCGGCGAAGCCGAGGACGGCGGAGTGGCTCATGGGCACATCCTGGCGGCCCAGGCCGGCTTGTCGTCACAGAATGATGGCTACTACCGCCGGATTGCTGCGATAATCTCGGTCATGGACCAAGTCGACCGCGATATCCTCCGTGTCCTTGCCAAGGACGGTCGCGTGCGCTGGGGCGAGCTGGCAGCGCGAGTGCACCTCTCGTCCAACGCCGTCGCCGAGCGCGTCCGGCGGTTGCAGCGCAGCGGAGTCATCACCGGTTTCTCCGTGCGGCGTGACTGGGCCACGCTGGGTCAGCCGATCCATGCCTACATCGACATCAAGCTGGTGCCCGGCGCCGACCACGCCGCCTTCGAGGCGGAGCTGGGGCTACACGAAGCCATCACCGAGGCACACCACGTGACCGGTCGCTACGACTACCTGCTGGCTGGACACTTCGGCGACCTCCAGACCGTGGATGCCCTGCTCGGCGAGCTCAAGCGGGACGGCCTCGTAGCAGAGTCGGAGACGCGTTTCGTCCTTCGCTCGGTGGAGGCGATGGACCTCGACCGTTGAACAAGCCAGCTTCGACGCCACCCTGGAGGAAACGCCCATGATGGAACAACGAGTCAGCCTGATCACCCTCGGCGTAGCGGACGTAGGCCGGGCCGCAGCGTTCTACGAGGCGCTCGGGTGGAAGCGCGTCGAGAGCGAGGACGCCATCGCCACCTTCGACCTCATCGGCCAGTGCCTGGGCCTGTACTCGCGAGCGGACCTGGCCGCCGAGCTCGGCATCGCCGAGCGTGAGATCAGCGGCTTCTCCGGGCTCACGCTGGCCTACAACGTCAGGGATCGATCCGAGGTCGTGAAGCTCCTCGACGCCGTCGAGGCCGCCGGCGGCCGGATCCTGAAGCCGGCTCAGGAGGTCTACTGGGGCGGCTTCCACGGCTACTTCGCCGACCCCGACGGGCATGTCTGGGAAGTAGCCCACAATCCCTTCTCGCCGCTCGGACCGAACGGTGAGTTCCAGTGGGGTGG
>CAYZDQ010000169.1:0-5595 GCA_964476955.1 uncultured Anaerolineaceae bacterium | reverse complement strand
GTCGTCCTGGCTGAAGTGGCGGATGCGGGTGAGCCCGCTGAGCGTCCCCGAGAGCTCGTTGCGGTGGAGGTGGCCGAAGTCCGACAGCCGCAGTGGGAAGTCGCGGTAGGAGCGGACGCGGCTGTTGTAGATGATCGTCGAGAGTGGGCAGTTCATGGGCTTGAGCGAGTAGTCCGGCTCGCCCTCGGCATCCTCGATCTCGAGCGTGAACATCTTGTCGTCGTAGTGACCCCAGTGGCCCGACCGCTCCCACAGCTTCTTGTGCACCAGGATGGGTGTGCCCACCTCCTGGTAGCCGCGCCGGTCCTGCACCTCGCGCACCGCTGTCTCGAGCGTGCGGAACAGGCGCTGGCCCTTGGGGTGCCAGAAGGCCGAGCCGGGGCTGACGTCGTGGAAGCTGAAGAGGTCGAGCGCCACACCCAGGCGGCGGTGGTCGCGCTTGCGGGCCTCTTCCAGCCGCCACAGGTAGAGATCGAGGTCCTCACGTGTCTGCCAGACCGTGCCGTAGATGCGTTGGAGCATGGGCCGCTTCTCGTCGCCACGCCAGTAGGCGCCAGAGACCTTGAGCAGCTTGAATGGGCCCAGCTTGCCCGTGGACTCCACGTGGGGGCCGCGGCAGAGGTCGGTGAAGGGACCGTGGCTGTAGGTCGACACCGCTGGTGCCGCTTCGCCTCTCCGCTCCGCGTCGAGGCGAAGGTCGTCGAGGATCTCGACCTTGTAGGTCTGTCCCGCGGCCTCGAGCATGGCTCGCCCCTCATCGGGATCCCACTCCGTCCGCTCGAAGGGATGGTTGCGGCCGACCGACTTCTTCATGCGCTTCTCGATGGCCTTGAGGTCCTGCGGGTTCAGCGCACGCGGCAGCTCGAAGTCGTAGTAGAAGCCGTCCTTGATGGCCGGGCCGATGCCCAGCACCGCCTCGGGGAAGAGGTCCATGACCGCCTCGGCCATGATGTGCGCCGCCGAGTGGCGCATGGGGTCCAGCTCGTCGTGCGCATCGGCATCGAGCAGCTCGTCCACCGAGCCCTTGTCCTGGGTCTCGAAGATCTCGTCGTCGTTGCCGTCCTCACCGGCGCTATTCGAGCCGGGATCACGCTCATCTGCGCACATGTGGTCTTGCTCCTGATCGAAGTGAACGCCCCTCGTGCCGCACGTCGGTCGAGAGGCGCCTTGGCGACGACCCGGGTACGCTGCCCGGGCTCGCCTCGATCGTACCTCAGGCGAGCGGCCTAGGCCGGTGGCTCCCCTGTAGGGCCGAGCAGCTCGTCGAGCCCGGCCAGGGGGATACCCAGCCAGTCCGAGCGCGAGCCGATACGCGAGGTCAGCTCGTCGCAGGCGCGTGAGACGAGCAGGCACTTGAAGAGCACCGACCAGGCGTCGTCGTCGGTCGGGTTGAAGGCAGTGTCCGCGGTGACGTCGCGGTAGCCGGCGATGCAGGCGGCGGACGTCCACTGGAACCAGGCCGTGGACCAGGCCGCGAGACCGTCCGGCTCGACCGCGTCCTCGCTCAGCAGCTCACGCTCGACGCGCGGCCAGTGGGCCGCGAAGTGGAACGAACGCACCAGGCTGGCGAGGTCGGTCAGGGCCGGCCGCTTGAGGCGGCGCTCGCTCAGAGGACGGCCGGTGTCGCCCTCGAAGTCGATGATGACCACGTCGTCGCCGGTGTCGAGCACCTGGCCCAGGTGAAGGTCGCCGTGCACACGGATCCGCTCGCCGGGCGCGGTCAGTTTGCGCAGGCGGCCCAGCAGCGCGTCCACCCTCGGCGCGGCCCCCAGCACCATCTGGGCTGCCTCTCGGTCGCGCGCCGGCAGTGACTCACGCCGGTCCTCCAGCAGCGCCATGGCGTCGTTGACCCGTCGGCGGATCGACTGGTACAGCGAACGCACCTGGAGCTGTGACATGGGCTCGGCCGCGAAGTCGGCCTCGCCCGGGTCAGCCCCCGCCAGTACGAGGTGCATGAGGCCGAGGCGCTCTCCCAGCACTTGTGCCGTGCGCAGCGGGCCACCGATGAGGTCGGTCATGCGCAGCGGTGTCGGCTGGGTGGCGATGTCTAGGAAGAAGCGATCGCCGTCGACCGCGAGCTCGGGCGGCTCGGCCTCGGCCTCAGCGTCGTGGAGGTAGGCACCGACCGCTTCACGCATGGACTCCCACAGGTTGCCCTCGTGAGGCACGTAGGCCTGGAGCGTGGCCATCGTGGCCGAGTGCTCGCCGGTCATCTCGGCCGTACCGAGCACCTGGGGTACGTTGGCGAAGCCGGCAGCGGCGAGATGGCGGCCCAGCTCCTCGTCCGGGTTGGGGCCATCCTCGAGCACGCGGTAGAGCTTGAGCACGAGCTTCTCGTCGTAGGCCGCACTGCTGTTGGACATCGTAGGCTGCTCGCCGATGGGTGTCGCGGTGAGGTCGCCAGGGGCGGCACCTCCGAGCTGTGGCTTGAGTCCCGGCAGGGTCTGCCCGACGAGCTCTCCGCTGCCGCTCTTGACTCGCTTGCGCCCGGCCACGATGCGGAGCAGGGCCTCGAACACGCCGGGTACGAAACTGCCGTCGATGAGTCGGCTGGAACCGTCCTCGTCGACGAGTCGCGCGATGGCGGCCTCCGGGTTCCCGGCCAGGAGCTCGTCTGCGTCGAAGTGCTGGTCCGTGGTCAGGGGCAGCACGTAGGTGGCGGGCTCGGTGTCCCGGTAGCGGACCTCGAGGAAGGTCACCACCGCTCGCGGCGTCGACGGCAGCTTGAGGATGTCCACCACGCGAGCACTGGCAACCGGATGCATGCCCCCGCGGTACCAGCGGCGCGCGACGATCCAGCGCAGGAGCACGTCGGCGGCTTCGTCCGAGTGCCGCTTGAGACGAGCGACGAGGTCGCCGCGCCAGGCCAGCTCGGGCAGATCGGCCGTGGCCACCGATGGCTCAGCCAACCCGGTGTCGTCAGCGAGGCGGAACCAGAGGAAGGAGTGAGGACCCAGGCTGAGCAGGTAGGGCTCCGTGGTGATGCGCGGGAAGTCGACGGCACCGAACAGCTCCACCGGCACGCGCCCCTCGTACTCGGCCAGCGGTAGCTCGGTCCACTGCGCATAGCGCGAGAGGTTGGCCACGACCAGGATGGTCTCGTCCTCGTGCTCGCGGACGAAGGCCAGGACGCGTCGGTTGTCCGGGTGCAGGAAGCGCAGCGTGCCGCGGCCGAAGGCGGGGTGCTTCTTGCGCAGCGCGATGACCCGCTTCATCCACCACAGCAGCGACTGCGGGTTGCCCTGCTGGGCCTCCACGTTGACGGCCTCGAAGTGGTACTCGGGATCGGTCACCACCGGCAGGTACAGCGACTGTCGGTTGGCGGAACTGAAGCCGGCGTTGCGGTCCGAGGACCACTGCGTCGGGGTACGTACCCCGTTGCGGTCGCCGAGGTAGACGTTGTCGCCCATGCCGATCTCGTCGCCATAGTAGATGACGGGCGTGCCCGGCAGGCTCATGAGCAGACCGTTCATCAGCTCGATGCGGCGGCGGTTGTTGCCCAGCAGCGGTGCCAGGCGGCGGCGGATACCGAGGTTGATGCGCGCTCGCGGGTCGGCCGCATAGACACGATACATGTAGTCGCGCTCTTCGTCGGTGACCATCTCGAGCGTGAGCTCATCGTGGTTGCGCAGGAACAGCGCCCACTGGCCGTTCTCGGGCAGATCGGGGGTCTGCTCAAGGATGTCGATGATGGGGAAGCGGTCCTCCATGCGCAGGGCCATGAACATCCGTGGCATGAGCGGGAAGTGGAAGGCCATGTGGCACTCGTCGCCGGTGCCGTCGCCGAAGTAGGCCACCGAATCCTCGGGCCACTGGTTGGCCTCGGCCAGGAGCATGCGGTCGGCAAAGCGCTCGTCCACGTGGGTCCGCAACTGCTTGAGGAACGCGTGCGTCTCGGGCAGGTTCTCGCTGTTGGTGCCGTCGCGCTCGTAGAGGTACGGGATGGCGTCGAGACGCAGGCCGTCGACCCCCGCCTCCAGCCAGAAGTCGGTGACCTTCAGCAGCGCCTCCCGCACTCGCGGCTCGTCGAAGTTGAGATCGGGCTGGTGGCTGTAGAAGCGGTGCCAGAAGTAGGCTTCGGCCACCGGGTCCCAGGACCAGTTGGAGGGCTCGAAGTCCTTGAAGATGATGCGCGTGTCGGGGTAGCGGTCGGGCGTGTCGCTCCACACGTACCAGTTGCGCTCAGGGGAACCGGGTGCTGCCTTGCGTGCGCGGCGGAACCAGGGGTGCTGGTCGGAGGTGTGGTTGAAGACCAGCTCGGTGACGACTCGCAGGTCACGCTTGTGCGCCTCGCGGATGAAGGCTCGCACGTCGCGCAACGTGCCGTAGTCGGGGTTGACGCTGCCGTATTCGGCGATGTCGTAGCCGTCGTCCCGCCCGGGTGAGGGGTAGAACGGCAGCAGCCACAGGACCGTGACGCCGAGGTCGGCGAGGTAGTCGAGCCGAGAGGTGAGACCGCGGAAGTCGCCGATGCCTGAGCCGGTGCTGTCGTGGAAGGCGCGCACATGCAGCTCGTAGATGATCGCGTCCTTGTACCAGAACGGGTCCGCGGGGAAGCCGGTCGAGAGGCGCTCGCGAGGGGCAGCGGTGTGCTTGCTGGTCCGGCCCATCGCAGCTCCTCTCCCCTGTCGGCTTCGGCGTGACCTCGTGCGCGCCGATGGTGTCGCGGCCGCAGCGTACCCGATGGCGGCCCGCTGTGGCAGGTCCGCGGCGCGGGATGCTTCGCGGCGGCTAGCTCGGCTCGAGGCGGCGGGCGAGTACGAGGGAGCGATCGGCCAGCGTGATCGGCCCGGAAGCCTGACAGATGGACCCAGCGCGCGCCTCGAAGGGTCGAGGCGCGGCGGTGTCGAGGACGCACTCCCAGGCACCGCCCAGCCAGCCGTCGGGCAAGGTGAAGGTCAGTGGCTCGGCGGTGGCGTTGAGCGCAAGATAGAACGAGTCGTCGGTGAGGTCCCGGCCCTGCTCATCCTGCAGGTGTGCTCCCGAGAGGTAGACCGCGATGGCCGCGGCTCCGTCGGTGTGCCACTCGTCGTCACGCATGCGCGAACCCGCGGGGGTGCACCACTCGATGTCACGGATCTCGTCGGAGCCCTCGGGCACGCCCACGCGGTACCAGCCACTGCGACGGAAGACCGGATGTGCGTGGCGCAGGGCCACCAGGCGTCGAGTGAAGTCGAGCATCTCCTCGTCGACCGTGGTCCAGTCGTACCAGGAGAGCTCCGAGTCGTGGCAGTAGCCGTTGTTGTTGCCTAGCTGTGTGCGGCCTAGCTCGTCCCCACCGAGCAGCATGGGCGTGCCCTGTGAGAGCAGCAGCGTGGCCAGCAGGTTCCGGCGCTGGCGGGTACGCAGCTCCAGCACGGAGGGGTCGTCCGTGGGGCCCTCGATACCGCAGTTCCAGGAGCGGTTGTGCGTCTCGCCGTCGCGGTTGCCGTCGCCGTTGGCATGGTTGTGCTTGTGGTCGTAGCTGACCAGATCGAGCAGCGTGAAGCCATCGTGGGCGGTGACGAGATTGACGCTCGCGGTGGGGGCGCGGCCTTCGTCGGCGTAGAGGTCCGCGGAGCCGGTGAAGCGGCGGCCGAAGTCGAACGGGCTGCG